>VMFT01000012.1 GCA_007376195.1 Parcubacteria group bacterium Gr01-1014_29
TTTCATGATAAAAGCCGCGCCTGATTCAACAAGGTGCGGCTTTTTGTATTGTACTCAATTTTGGGCTGGAAGGGGAGTTTCGTAATTCACAGTTAATAAGCCCCATCCCAATGATAATTTGCGCGACCACCCCTAAAGTAATTGCCGCGATATAGAGCGGATGCATGCCGCGGTTGCTAAGATATTCGTCTACAAATGATATCGAAACCGATAGCAGTACAAGAGGAATAAAAACACGATAGTGCGTCTGCAGAGCTTCCCATCCCGCGATCAACGCTTCCTGTATTGAGAATGGCGGCGTTTGCATAAACACTACCGCTTAAAATCCGTAATAACTTTTTTTACTCGCTTCACTATCTCGTCCAAATCCATACTTTTATGCACATAATCGCTTACCCAAACTTCCTTGGCTGCTTTTTCCGCTTCGGGAGTAAAGTCCTCATTCGTCAAAAATATAATTGGTATGTCTTTCGTCTTCGGTTCAGTTTTTAAACGGCGCGCTATTGTATATCCATCTGTGACAGGCATCCTGATATCCAACAGTATCACAGCGGGCATAAACCGCCGCGCCATTTCCCGACCGGAATCGCCGTCATGCGCATACATAACCTCAAAACCAGCGCTTGCAAACTTTGCTCCAAAAAGCCGTTGGATAGCAGGGTCATCGTCAATGAGGAGAATATGATTATTCTTCATGAAGATAGTGTATCATTTCCTTTTGGAAGCGAAAAGCTGAATGTGGAACCTTTTCCTTCTTCCGAATGGAACCACACAGTTCCCTCCATGCGTTCAATGAGCTCTTTTGTTATAAAAAGCCCGAGACCCGTACCTTGAAGACCGCTTTCCCGAGCCGCTGCGGTACGATAAAACTTCTCAAAAATTTTTCCTTGTTCGCTTTTTGGTATACCAAAACCAACATCTGCTATATGAGTAACAACGCCGACATCTTTTGTTTCGTGGGAAATAGTAATAGTACCGCGTTCACGATTATATTTTATCGCATTCGTGACAAAGTTCATGATAACTTCTTTCAAGCGCACCGCGTCCGCTTGCACGATGAGCGCGTGCGTTGGGCGTTCATAGGATAGCGTCAAACGTTTTTCTTGCATCAGCGGCTTAATTCCCTCCCGTATCGTATCAATGCTTTCTCGTATATCCAGAGGAACAACCTGAATTTGTATCTTACCGGCTTCCGAACGCGCAATTTCCAAAAGATCATTTACCAGCTGCAATAGCTGCTCATTCGCTTTGTTCGCTTCCGTTAAGTATTCCCGCAATGTACCCGAAAATTTTCCAGCATCTCCCTCCAGAATCATTGAGATATATCCTTTGATTACCGTTGTGGGCGCGCGAAGTTCATGCGCTGCGATAAACACAAACTCATTCTTGAGTTCCTGCAAGCGCTTGAGGCCTTTTGTCATAGCGCTAAACGCTTTCCCTAATTCTTCCAATTCATCGCCCGTAGAGATAAAAACACCTGATTCAAAATCGCCCTGTTCAATGCGTCGAGCACCTGCTTCCAGGGAACGGATGGGGTATACAATGCGCGCTGCAAACAGAAAAGCGACGAACACCACTCCCAGCATGCTTGCAGCAACTACAACAATAATTTGTTCACGGATATCATCAATAATGGTATCAACTTCCGCCAAGGGCCACTCTACTATCAATGTCCAACCCGCTAAGAGCACGCGCTTGGCGCCCGCAACAGCAGTGGTACTAAATATACTCTCATACCGATCTGTCTCGTCGAGTTGCGCAATGAGTGCCACTATATGTTCACCCGGTTTGACAGAACCAAATGATTCTGTTCCCACATAAACTCCACGATTGTCCGCAAGTACAATATAGCCAGTCTCGCCAAGCCGGTGAGCCGTCAATGAACGCACCAGCAGGCTCAAATCAATTTCCGCAATAACAACCTGTACCACCTCTTCTCCCGCACGTACAGGAGAAGCCATGACTACGTTCGGGCCCGTGGCGGTATAGTACACACTCCCTATATATGGCATGCCACTCAGCGCCGTTTTGAATGCCGGTAAATCTGAGACGTATAGAAGCGGCCCACCGCGCGGCGTGCGGGAAGCACG
This sequence comes from Parcubacteria group bacterium Gr01-1014_29, assembly GCA_007376195.1. Classification (GTDB taxonomy): domain Bacteria; phylum Patescibacteriota; class Minisyncoccia; order Ryanbacterales; family 2-02-FULL-48-12; genus VMFT01. Next base: position 2,091 of record VMFT01000012.1, read on the forward strand.
CGCCGTTTCTTTTCCTTCAGGAGAGACAAACAATACCTCGACAAACTCATCATGCTCGGCGCGCAATGCCTCTGCAAGCCGCGATTGCCACTGATCAATCCCCGGCGTAATTTCTGCTGCATCAAGCGCCTCAAGCCGCACATCGAGAACGCCCATCAAATCAGAAAAAAATGTCGTCACTTCTTCTTCCTTTGCCCGCAATGTTTCGTGTTCTATTACAAGCACATCCTGGCGATGCGCTTGATCCAGCAGCACAAGCGTAATCCATCCCAGCAATAACGCGGGAATCGCCGCAAGCACTAAAAACAAAGAAAGAATCTTGTCGCGAAGCGGACTGGTAAAGAAAAAAAGGTGTTTCATATGCCAAGAGCGGTTAGGGTTTCCGGAGAAAGATACGCCTCCTCAAGCGGCACACGCACCCGTCCCATGATATCCCGCGACTGTATCAGCTCAACATCGACCTCTAAACCGTCCGGGAACACTTTTTTTGCGGTTCGGTACCCGTCCGGCACACCCAACGCATGATAAAATTCGTGCGCAAAGAACGTACTCGCAACATCACGCGTATCAGAACGTTCAAAAAAAATTCGCGATAGTAATGCCACATGTTTGCTTCCACCCGCTCCGACGCCTTCATACAACACCAGCAGTATTTTATACGGCGAGGCGGTATCTAATGATATCTTCAAACCGTCGAGTATTTCTTCTGCAACGGGGCGCAGCACTTGTGGATCGTTATGTTGAAGGAGATTTATATCATACGCCGCATGCGTTTCTCTTCCCACAACCGCTTGTGGGTGTATGGTATAGGTTACGCGGGAAGACCCCCGAAACTGAACATCATGGAATTTTTGCAAGCGCGCAAGTTCTCTCTCTAACAGCGTATGCCATACTTCAGTCGGAACAGGTGTTGCACCCTGCGGCACAAAATATACTGCCGTTACCTGAATATCAGCAGTCAACTCTACGGGATTATCATAGGCATGCGGCTGGGGAACAGTGAGCGCCGGAGGCGGAGAGACATCGGAAGACCCGACGAACATAATGAGAAAGACAAGTGCAGCGCCAATGAATCCTATGATGGCAATGACATATATGCGCATAGACAAATCCTAAAATACTCGTGCTCCCAAAAGCACATTCATCTTCATGCGCGTGGAAGGTCCCACAAAACCGGTGCCAGCCGAAAGTCCTACCGGCAGAAGAATTTCTGCACGATATTTCTCTTGGAAACGAATAACGGCTTTCTGCGTCAGCGAACCGAAGTATCCCGTAATAAGTCCTTCTGGATAGACGCCCTCCTTCAACAAAAGCTGTTGGAGAAGAGTAACGTCGCTGCTTGTATTGTCGAGGGTGAGGTTTCTTTCAAATGAATCTTCGGCCGTTGATTTTGTTGCGGGTAGCGCTGAACCTGTCGGCGTCCCCAAAAGTGTGTTTATCTTTGCACGTGTGGAAGGTCCCACAAAACCGGTGCCACCCGAAAGTCCTGCTGGCCGAAGAATTTCCGCCCGGTATTTCTCTTGGAAACGGACAACGGCTTTCCGCGTCAGAGAACCGAAATAGCCGGTTATTCTCCCTTCTGGATACACACCCTCTGCCAATAAAAGCTGCTGAAGAAGTGTAACATCAACACCTTCGTTTCCAAGAGTAAGATTACGTTCAAGTAGTATTAGCGACTGCGCTTGTCCAGACGGCAACGCGGCCACGCTCAACGGTGTCTCCCCCCCTGCCGAGGAAACCAATGCGGTTGCAGAAGTATTATCAGTGTTTGCTGACTCGTTTCCTGCCGCATCTACCGCACGTACAGTATAGTAATAGAGAGTTCCTGCAACGAGATTCTTTGTATCGGTAAAGATATTTGTGAGAACCTCCACCGCTTGACTTATTCCCAGTTCCTGTGCCGAGAGCGATCGATACACCTTGGCATGATGAAAGTCTGCTGACGGATTTATCCAGGTAAGCCCAATTCCTCCTATTGCAAGCGCCGTTGCAACAACCTTGGTGGGTGCGGCGGGCGGAGAAATATCGGCTGCTGCCACAATAGCAAAGCGGGTGAAATGATTTACCGATGCCGTAACCACCTGTTCCTCTTTATTCACTACAGAACTTTCAAGTGTCTTCCATGTGCCGTTCGCCTCATCCCAAAAACTCATGACAAGATCGTCCTCACGCGCCCCGAGAGCAATTACGTTCTCTTCCGTATACGGTATTGTTACGGTTACATTGGTGTTAAACAGGGTAATCTGCTGACCCGTCTCATCGCGCGCCGCTAAATCATATGCCACACCGACCACTTTAACTTCGCCTTGCGAAGGCGCGCGCGTGTCCGGTGTTGCGCTGATACTAACAGAACCGGACAGAGATATCGCATTCGCGGACGCTACTATCGTAACACCGTCTTTCACTTCCACAACAGTCGGCTCTGCGGCGCTAGATGTTTGTACCACCGCTTCGGCCAAATTTGCATATTTGGCAATATGAATATCCTGCATCACGTTTTCACTTCCCACCTTGACCAGTATCTCATTTGATTTATAGAACGCGCCGGTAATCTCTCCTCCCGCAGCGATCGTCCATGTATCCGATGCTGTTACATTCAAGCGAAAGATGCCTTCGGGTCCGGAAAAAGTCTCTTGGTACCCACCCGTATTCGACCACCCCCAGACAAACATATTGGGAATGGGAGCATCCTCCAGAAAAACACTGCCAATTATGGCAAGATCAGCTTTACGCATCTGTAAATCAAGCGTCTTTGTCTCTCCATCTGCAATGGTGATGGCAACTTCTTTTGAATTGATGAATCCGCGATCCGGCGCCACAAATGTTTTTATAAAGTAAGATCCTGCAGACACCGCGAGACGATATGTTCCATTCGCGTCAGTTTCGGTGCCGGCAACGATGGGATCTTTAAACTCTTCTGACTCGATCGCGCCGGAAAAGCTCGTTTTACTCACCCCCACAAATGCATTGAATACTCCTGTTCCTGTCGGATCCGTCACACGGCCCATCAGTACAGCACTCGCTTTCTTTACAACCAAGTCCTTCGTACCTGTTCCTCCCTCAGCCACGGTAACTTCCACGTTCGGTTCATGATGCGAGAGATAGCCGGATGCAGGATCAATATCATATCCGAGATACCAGGACCCTGCGGCAACACGCAGTGTATACTGTCCTGTTTGAGGATTCACCAGCGTCTCCTGCCATGAACCCTTGCCAGTCGTTGCAAACACTTGTGCTTTGATACCCGTCACAACCGTTCCTTTCTCATCCTTGAGCGTACCGGTAATTGTTGCCGTGTTTTTGGCTACCCCTACCTTCACGGACGTTGTCTCTCCCGTGCGAAGTGTTACTGTTTGAGCCTCTCCTGCCGTATATGATGATTCGGGTGGAAGAAACACGAAGAGAGAATAAATCCCCGCGGGCGCTTTGAAAGAAAACACGCCGCGCTCAATCTGTCCGCCAAGTCCTCCGTTTTGTTCATACGACTGCGAAAGATTCGCAAACCCATAGAGGTTGGAAAGAACCGCCCCCGCGGAGTCAATAATAGTTCCGGAAATACCCGCATCCGCAACGCGCAGAGTAAAGTTTACCGTCGCCGAAACGCCGGATGAAATTGAAATACTTTTGGGCGGATCGGAGCTGTAGTAGTTTGTTGAGGGGTCGGCATACGCGTGCACCTCCCATGTTCCCGGCGTAACCAATATATCAAAGAAGCCAGTTGCATCGGTTTTTGCAGACGCATATCCGGATGCTGTTGGCATCCACGCGCTTACTTCAACGCCGCCTATGCCTTTTCCGTTTTCATCACGCACAAACCCGTTGATGTGATCAGTTTTTTTAATGAGATATATCGTACCCGCATCTGCCGTTCCTCCCTTTGCTACGGTAACAGACGGAATGGAAGGCGCTGTAAATGAAGAATCTTGGCCCCATACAAAAATCTTGTAGGTACCCGCGGTGACGGATAGCCGGAATACGCCAGTAGAATCAACCGAGCCGCCGAAGCGCTGTCCATCAGAAGATTCCGCATTAGGGTACACGGCATCCCGCGGGGGCGGCGTGCCGTCCGGCAATAGAATCTTTCCCGTAATCGCGGCGTCCGTAGCAGTAACTACAAAATTGAGAGACTTGGTCTCACCAGTGACATCATCCTTAAATGTAACAATACTCGGCTCTTGGCCATAACTCCATTGAGAAGTTTCGGACGTGGGGTGTACCGAAACTTCCCACGTGCCGCCGAGCACCTTGAGCGAATAATTCCCGGAACTCGTAGTCGGCACATCAACCCATTGCTGGGTGTTTTTATTAAATGCTCCCACGGAAGCGTCGGTAACAAAACGGCCATCAGAATAGGTAACAGTTCCGGTGATTGTCTTAGTTGCCTCGACAAGAGTGATGGTACCGAGATTTTTCACCTCGCCGGAAGCAATGGTAACGCTCGGCAACTGCGGAGCAGCAAATGTTTTATCATTGCTCCAGATGGACATTGTATAGGTACCGGCGGGTACCGGGATACGAAAACCTCCGCTGGCATCCACCGAACCGTTAAACTCACCTCCTTCCGATGCCCGTAAACCAACCGAAACGGTATACGCTGGCAGCGGCGTGCCGTCAGGCTTAAGAATGGTGCCCCGCGCTTCAGCGTCTGCTTTTGTGACGGTAAACATAAGCGGTAGTGATTCTGCTGTTTCATCGTTTGCAAACGTGACACCCGTAGGTTGTGCATTGTAATTCCATCCTGCAGATGGCGACGTGGGCCCCATCGAAACTTGCCAATAGCCGCCGGAAACATGAAGAGAAAAAGTGCCTGTGGAATCGACTTCGCCGTACACATTTTCTTTTGTTGAATCCCGAAATATGCTCACATAGGCATTCGTTACCGGCGTGCCGTCGGAATACTTCACCGAACCCATAATAGTTTTGGGCGCCGTTACCAGTGTAATAGTACCAACATCTTTCGTCTCGCCAGAAGCGACAGAAACTGACGGCACGGGGGACGCTATCAAAGAGGAATCCTGGAAATTAACAGAGACATTGTATGTGCCAGCGGCAACTTTTATCATAAATGATCCGTCCGTTGTAATGTTGCCGCCAAACCACGATCCGCCGGAACTCTGGAGATTTACATGTACCTTCATCATATCAGGAACACTGCCATCTTGTTTTAGTACCTTCCCTTTTATGGAGCTTTCAGTACGCACCACGGTAAAGGTAGCCGTTGTTTGTTCGGCAGTTTCGTCTTTTGAAAAAAGGACAGTCTTATTAGATTGATTATAACTCCATGTTGCTTCGGAGGTGGCAGGATATACATACAGCTCCCATGAGCCGCCGGATACCGCAAGTGTATATGATCCATTGGATGCCGTTCCTGTTTCCTTGCTCTCATTTGTCTCCTTATTCCAGGCGCTTACCTTTGCATCTGTTACTGCAGTGCCGTCTGCATACGTAACACTACCGGTGATAGTTTTTGTTAATACCGCCAACGAAACAAACACTATATTTGACTGCCCCGAACAGCCAGAAGAGTTGCAGGCAACAACATGGTATTCATACGAACCAACTGGAAGAGAAGGATCGTTATACATTTTCAACGAATACGGTTGTGTTGCAATGAGTTCCCAGGAACCGCCATTCTTCCGACGATACATTTTAAACGTCTCGGTATTTGAGGCAGTATCGGTCCATATGAGACCTACATCTTTGCTCCCAGTAGCGACCGCTGCCGAAAGACCACCCGGTGTGGAGGGCGCGCCCAGAGAAGTGCTACCACTGCCGCTAGAACCAGATCCCGAAGAGCTTGAACTTGAATAAGAGCAATGATTAGTGCCGCTATCCCAAACACATCCAGATGTTGACGTACAACTCGCACTGCTGGTATATGAATCGCACCCCGCCTTACACGAATTGGTAGTGCTATCCCAATAATAACCTTGAGGACAGGAACTAGTAGTTCCGGTACTGCTGTCTGTCACGCATGAATTTGTAGCACTATCCCAATGATACCCCTGCGGGCAACTCATTGTACCTTCCGCGTTGATAAATGAAACCGCGACTACAAAGACAAAAACAATAAAACTTATATAAAAAACAAATCCTCGTTTCATAAGAGAGTAATATTAATATGTAATAAATAATAATTTGTTAATTTGTTTCATGTTGCTGTATATCCCAATTCTGCTATCGCTTTTACCAAATCTTCCTTTTTCACCTTTGCGGGATCAATTTCAAACACGCCCGTTTTCCCTTCATAACTCACTTCCGCCTTTGATACGCCATCCATCTGACTTGTTAACATTTGTATCCCCACCGCGCACGACCCGCAGTGCATGCCTTCAATATGTAGTTCTAGTTTTTGCATATTCTCTTAATACTATTTAATAAGTATCTTTTTTACTCCATAAAAAATCATCATACCTAATGCAAGAGATAAAAGAACAGCCAAGTCAAGCTCAAATCTGCCAGAACCAGGTAGTATGTCCCAACTGAACAAAAAACCATTCGGACTCGCCTCATCTAGAATAAAAACAATCCATGTAGGAAATGTCATTATAGCGCCGAACAAACCCACGTCTGTAGGATCTGCAAATGAAGGTCCGAATCCAAATGAATAAAGCCCCCATATTCCACCAAGGATAAGAAAGAAGGAAGTTTTTTTATATATTGCCATTATTTCAGATATATACGATAAGGTTGCATCAAACAACTTTTTTATCTTCCGTCCCATCCCCTCGTTCCATCGGTGGTACATACCGCTTAAGTGTAAGCGAGTTCGCTACCACCGATACGGAGCTAAACGCCATGGCAAATCCCGCGATTTCCGGGCGGAGTGTTGCCTGCGAAAAACTATAAAACACCGGGCCGAAACTTCCGAGCTGGCTTGAAAACGATACCACCCAATCAGCAGGCACCCCAAGCGAGCTCTGCGTAATAAGCAAATGAATGCCGCCCGCGATGGGAATAGCAAGCACGTTGTATATAAACGCCCAAAAAAGATTCTGCCATACTTTGCGAATAGTTTTCCCGGAAAGCTGAATTGCGGTTACTACATCACGAATATCATCTTTCACAAGCACAACCTGTCCAGTTTGCACCGCAACATCAGTGCCAGAACCCACTGCAATGCCAATGTCTGCTTGCGCAAGCGCGGGTGAATCATTGATGCCGTCCCCCACCATGGCAACGCTTTTACCTTCCTTTTGAAGTTTTTTGATAACATCCGCTTTATCTTGCGGCAGAACTTCCGCAAGTACGCGGCTGATACCCACTTGCTTTGCTATCGCTTTTGCGGTCTTTGGATTGTCTCCGGTTATCATAATAACTTCCTTACCCATTTCTTTTAACGCATCTATCGCTTCCTTGACATTGGGCTTCAATGTATCAGCCATTGCGATGAGTGCCGTAAGTTGTTTATCCACCGCAAGAAATACAACAGTCTTTGCTTCTCCTTGTAATTTTTCAAGCTGTTTTTTGTGGGGAGCGGCATCAAGACCCAAATCCGCCATATACAATTGCTGTCCCACATAAACCTCTCGTATGCCAATAGTGCCGTGTACTCCTTTTCCCGCAACCGCCTCAAAATTTTTCACTTCCTGCAATGAGCCAACTCCCTTCCCTTTTTCTACTATAGCGCGCGCTAACGGGTGCTCTGAACCCATTTCCACCGCGCCCGCAAAAAGCATTGCGTCTTTTTCTGAAATATCCTGCCGCAACATAACAACATCCGTTACCACTGGCTTTCCGATAGTCAGCGTGCCTGTTTTATCAAACGCAATTGCTTGTATGCGGTGTGCTTTCTCAAGCGCCTCTCCTCCTTTTAAGATAATACCGAATTTTGTTGCTCTGCCAATGCCCACAATAAGAGCAGTGGGAGTTGCAAGTCCCATAGCACAAGGGCACGAAATTACGAGTACTGCGATCATGCGCACAAGTCCCGTGCGAAACGGCAGTGCGGCAAAGAAATACCACCCCACGAATACGAGTACTGATAAAACTACTACCACAGGAACAAAATTCTCACTTATTTTATCAACCAGATTTTGAATCGGCGCGCGAGAAGCCTGCGCTTCTTCCACCATACTGACAATCTGATGAAGAAGTGTGTCTTTCCCGACTTTGGTTGCCTTGAATTTAATCAACCCTTCCTGATTGATTGTCGCGCCAATTACTTCGTCGCCAATTGTCTTTGAAACAGGAAACGACTCCCCCGTTACCACTTTCTCGTCAATATGGGACTTTCCTTCCAATATCACGCCGTCAACCGGAAACTTCTCTCCTGGCCGCACCACGACCGTCTCCCCTTGTTTAATATCGTCAATGGGCACAGTAACTTCCGCGCCGCCGCGCATAACATGGGCGTCTTTTGCTTCGAGTTTCAGGAGCTCTTTAATAGCGGCAGACGCGCGCCCTTTTGCTTTTGCCTCAAAGTACCTGCCTAATAATATGAAAAATAAAAGCGCTGCAGACGACTCCCAAAACGGATGGTCAATATTAAAAAATAAAAATCCGATTGCCGAGTAAAAATAGGCCGCGGACGTCCCTAGCGCAACAAGCACGTCCATGTTCGCGGAACCCACGCGGATAGCCGTAAAAGAATTACGGTAAAACGGCCACGCGATAACAAATTGGATCGGAGTGGAAAGTATCCAGTAGAAATAATTAAGATCAATGCGAAACGGCGGATTCGCGACGTCCACAAATATGCCCGTGAGTAATTCCAAGGGCTGCGCTACAAGCCAGAAAAGATATCCCGTTATATAGGAACCGTATGCCACGAAACCGGAACCCGACAACGTGGGTTGTCCGAGATTTATAAAATCAAAAAACTCATGCACATGCGTCATGTTGAACATGTGAATGAGCATATAGTATGCAATGATGGGAAACGCCAGCAGAAACGCCGCCTTCACGCGCCGCCGCGCTTCTTCGATTTTTTTTGCTTCCATCGCCTCTTCCTCCTCAACAGTCGCGGAAACTTCGTCTGGGCGGATGATATCGTATCCAAGCTTATGCACGAGCTCGTCTATTTTTCCGATTGTAATTTTTGACTCATCAAACTCAACCGCCGTTTTTTCCGCCCCGTAATTTGTTTTTATGGAAGTTACACCTTGCTGTTGTCCTATCAATTTGTCTATCAGGATAGAACAAGACGCGCAATGCATTCCTTTTACTTTTAGGACGAGTTTAGTCATATTATTTTGTTGTGGATAACGGACTTGACTTTATATTTAATAGAGGATATAATGACAATACGTTGTCAAGGCTGTATTGAACGAAACCGTTCGGTACTCCAAAGGGCTCACGTGGGTGAGCTCTTTGTTTTTGACAACAAACTTTGATATTATTTTATCGTGGACCTGAGGGCCGAGTCCGAACGGTTTCGGGAACAGCTTTGACAACTGTCTTTTGGGGTTCAACTCCCCCTCGGTCCATTCACAAGAACTGCCATTATCGGCGGTTTTTGTGTCGTTGGGGGGTGAGAAAATGAACTTGACCATAAAATTATAATTCATCGTAAAACGTCCTGCCATTTGAATTAAGTCTAAAAATCTTTTGTTTTTTTCCTACTTTTTCCCGATCGTCCAATAGCGCATACATCGTATAGTTCTGTCCTCCATCCAGTACTGTATAATAATAAGGCTTGTGCGTTACAGGATCGCTAGGAATTTCTGGAGGAATAAGGTCAATTAATTGTTCCGGATACCGTTTATGATCGTCATAATATAGTAAAAGCCGCGTACGTAACTCATAGATATTTCTTTTCCTGGTAAGATTGGGGCCATGATCGGGGAGAGTGTGTAAATTAGATAGAAGAATAAACACTAGAAAAATACATATAAGAAATATAAACAAAGTTATCCATATTATTTTTTTCTTATAAACCATGATCATTAAAAGATTTAAATCTTATTCTGTCTTGACTAAATCTTTTACAGTGATAGTACCTATCATATCAAAATGCGTGCGGTGTCCCATAGGCGTATCGCCTTCTCCGCACGGCACTGAACAATAAAACGGAAAATCTCCGGCCTGTGTGGCATCAAGTTTTATTCTTATTGTACTGTTTGCTGGCATACGTTGGGAGATGCCCAACGCATCAATCGCAATGCCGTGGTCGTACGAATCTTCGTTTATCACCGTTGCAATTATTGTATCTCCCCGGTCTACTTCAAATATTTCAGGAATAAACCGCCAATCGTCTTTCTTTGCAATAATCGTTATCTCACGAATTACGCCAGTTGAGACCGGCACTGAACTTTCAGGCAACAGGAAATTACGGTAGAAAACACCGCTGCCTATGATTACCACCATCAATATGATTATGATAAGATATTTGTTCATGTTACTCACTTTCCCACAAGGTACCTATTTACTCCCCAACTTAAAGCCCCGATTGCAATAAGTGATATGAACAACAAACCCCACCACTGTGTCTGCAGCGATGCTTTCTGCACTACTTGTTCTTCCACGCGAATCCAAAACGTAGCGACAAGCGACTCGTCGGGAGACAGACTGCTTCCCGCGGGGCGAAACTGCGCATACGCGCGATACAATCCCGCTGAAGGAAACACCGCGCGAAAATTAATCATATCGTCCGCTTCCTTCTCTGTAGTAGGGCCGGTATGAGCGCGCGCTTCCGGTACAATACGCATAGAGTGTGGGTGCTCGTCCTCCATCATTTCGCGCCCACCAGAATCTTCCGGATGCGTCCCGTTAGAAGTCTGACTTGTAACGGGATGCGCATGGATAAACTCTGACCAATCATCCTTGATAAGCGCAAGATGCATATCAGCTCCTAAATATGGCTCAACTTCAACCTCATTGCCTTGGGCATCGTGAATATCAAAATAGAGATCGTGATCCACCCCTTTGCCGATAGGTTCATTAGCCGCCAAGACAACCTGATATCCGCTTACAACAACACTCCGCGCAAATGTAACCCGCTTCTCATCGGTTGGCCCTTCGCCTTCGACTATAAACGGCTTGTGGCCAACAGTGTGAGTAACATCGTCTTTCTTAATTTCTGACCACACTTTGTATCGCCCGGGGTTAGCAAAGACGTAATCAATCGAAAATACTCCTGTATCTGCCAGCTCTCCTTCGAACATAATTGGCTGGGGGTGAATATGAAAAAACTCATTCATGTCGTCCCGAACACCGATAACATGCATCAGTTTCTCATGTCCATACTCAAGTCTGTCAGCAAGGATGGGCCTGTCTCCAGGTTTCTCGTTCACCCAAAAATCGAGCATGACCGGTATACCAACCGTGGGAATAGTCGTAGAGGTGCCTGGCAAAACATGAAGGTTTACCACAAGGCCTTCGCGTACTTCGTTTTCTTCATGATACGTGGCAGCGTCATGCCCGCCATGCGCATTTCCTCCTCCAACGGACACGTCTTCGGGCATGTCCTCCATCATATGCCCATTATCAGACATCGTGGTATACAAAAATCGTAACGGCAGATAATAGACAAACGTAATAACAAGCAGCAGCGAAAACGACGTCAAAAACCAGAAATGCCAGCTTTCTGCTTCCGCATTAATTATGGGTGCACTATTATTTTGTTGTTCTCCCTTATCCATTTTATACACGCAACCTACTTAACTGATATATTCCAGACACCAATGTCGCGCCACGGATTGCCTCTGCTTACAGAAACCCCGATATCTTTTAATCTTGGCTTTTCATCTACAGAAATATGCTGTGAGAGTTTTTCTGTGCCATCATACATCAGAAAATAGTTCTTGATGCCAAATGCATCTATCCCTAGCGCAACGCGTGCCAGAGCTAATTGTCCCCCGTACGAGAACCGGAGAGTGCCGCTGGCATGGCCACCGCATGTGACTCCATTTGTGTTCTTCGTCCCAATCCGCGCCATTACCTTTAAACTTAAGGTATCGCCGGAAGCCAAAACAGTTTCGGGAAGCGTGTCAAACAGTATGCTGATCTCTTTTGACTTCCCGCTTGAAAGACCCGTGATACAGCGTTTCTCGCTAGCAGCAAGGAGCAAATCGTTGCGTAATAACTCTGCTCTGATATCAAATTTAGTTCCAATATCATCGCTATTCTTCAGACCAAGAAATACCGAAAGCGGCCCAAGAGAATGCAATAATCCCTGATCTAAGCGCACATCATGCGTTTGTATTTCCGCAAAGCACGCGGCGCGTGGCTTTACCACAGGCGTCGGGCCCGTTAACCCCTGGCCCTCGCATGGGTACACAACATACGTCCGATCCGCGTACGGCACGACCATATCCAGATAATCTCCCAACAAACGACCGCCGAGCGTAATCGGAATAGGAGCTTCATTGACTCGCAAGTTCGGTGAAAAATGTACGCCGTCCGAAGAGTAGGCATAATACACATCCAAGAACGGCTTGGTGGGCGAGCGCCTATGATCAAGGAATACAACGTGAAGCCTGCCCAATTCATCTACACGAGGGCCAAAAGCAAACTGATCGGCTTCACCTTTATCATCATTTATGCGAACGGGTTGGGACCATGTAGTTCCTCTGTCATCAGTAAAGCTGGCAAAAACATTGTAATCGTATCCAGCTAAACCATATTCGAATTTTGGATCTGGCACTACTTTCTTTTCTTGTGTCCATACAAGATGCAATCTTCCCCTATGCGGGCTTCCTTCATGAGTGTCTGCAACTATCTCTGCGGAGTCAAATGTTGAAAGGCCTCTTGAACTTCCCTGAAATGTCCTCATGCTTCCTCCGAGAAAAATTGCTGGAGTTGGAATCTCTTCAAACACCGGAGGATCCACACTCGAAAAACGAAGCATCGTATAATCTACCACTGTGCTGTCCGACCTAAAATCAGTTTTGATAGCGTACAATGTGCCATCTATCCCAACAGTAAGAGATTTTATAGCACCACCCGTATACCGAAGCGGATACTTTTTAAACGTTTTGCCTTTATCATGGGATGTATAAAATGCATACTCATGCTTTCTTGTATCCTCAAACCATGAGCTATTGGTAGTTATGTATATGGCATCAGTATTGGGGTCTATCGCAAGCACCGGAAAATCTATCAACCAATCCCTCTGGATAGGAGGATATTTATCGGGGCTGGAAGGAAGTTTGTTGAAAAGAGATGCTTCAACATTGCCTGCATACCTTCCCGTAACAATAGAACCCGTTTTAATATATTCTCCTGATTCGTTTTGTACTATAGCATGGGAAGTGTGCGCGAATGAGCCGTCCTTAAAAAATCCGAGCCGCGAATCTTCTACCGGACGAATAGGTGCAGCGCCAATCTGAGAATACTCCTCATCACTCCACGTTCTCCCCGCATCTGTCGATCTGCGTACACCTTGCTTGTTGCTAACGATAAGTTCTTTGGGATCGTTAGGGTTGCCACCAAATACCATCTCCCAGTAACAATCGCCGTCATACCGGCATACAACGGATCGAAACACCACCACATCTTTTTGGAGAGGAGTAAGTGCATCAAGCACTTGGGCAGTCAATGACTCGTAAGGATTAAAATCTTCTGCTTTAAGAAGTTCATTTGAATTCAGGCCTTCTATGGTAAGCGGAAGAGTATGCCAAACACCACCCGAGGAAGCAAAAGAAAGAATATATGCCCCCGTTTCCACATCTCCGGGGATTTCAATAACGAACGCAGACCCACCCTCCGCCCCTTCTAGAGGAGAATGAGAAAGAGATATTTTAGAAGATGAATTTTTCTCGGATATAAGAAACATGTCACCTTCAACAGAAATCGGGGATGCCGGAGTAATAACGAATTTTCTGCCGGAAAAAATCCTAGTTACATATTTACTGGCAGGTGGCGCATAGCTTGGAACTTTTAGCCATAGTAAAAATTGGTCGCCCTCGCGGGACGTTACAACAAGAGGCCCAGGCGCGTCAGATGTCGGCAGTGGCTGTTCGTTTGTTTCTTGCTTTCTTAAAGAAGAAAGGAACAATCCTCCGATCAACACAACAAGTAGCAGCGAAAACGACACCAAAAACCAGAAATGCCATTTTAGAGCATCTCCCTTAGGAAGTACTTGTTTATTTCCTTTGAGTTCCACGTCATCCATAGACATATAAGATTCTTGTAATTTTCAAGTCACAATTTTCAATTTTCAGTGAATTTTCAATTGAAAATTGAATCATTGGAACATTGATTGAAAATTGTAAATTGATAATTGAAAATTTTATTTTCAAAATATAAACTTTAACTTTGATACTTCTTTTTATAATACCACCACAGGGGAATGATCCAAAGTAAAACCAATGTCCAATTTCCCAAGCTAAGCGGCAACCCAAACAAACCGGTGCCTGTTTCCAGCCCATGACTATGAGGAGCTTCTGTATTTAAACGTTCTGAGATTATTCCCAGGAACCGTTCTTCCTGCGTTATTTCTTCAAATAGCGTGTGCTGACCCGAGTTCACCCACCAATCATGCGTAAAAAGCCCAAGCACCAAAATAAACGCCGCCACAAACACCATAAGCCAGCCCGTTCCCCGCTCCACCTTTTCCCGATGAGCTGACAACCATTTCAAACCGTTGATACCAAGAATTCCAAGCATCACAAGAAGTAAAAGCGGCAATACGCGCGCAACCGCGTGCACAAAAAAGAGCGACCACCCGTAAAAAATATTACCCGACCGCGCAATTTCCAGAAAAATAAGAGGAGTCGCCGGATGCGGGCATCCCACGCCGATATTTCCTAAAAATAATCCCAACAGCAATGCTTTCAGATAATCGCCTTTTTCTTGAATTATTTTAGGAGCCGCGCCCGAATAGGTTGGCATCCGAAATTTTATGAGTCCCAACTCACCGAGTGCAAACAGATACGCAATGGTTCCCGCTCCAAAATAAAGCCAATTTTTTAGCACTTCCCCCTGAATGCCCAAAGAGCCAATAAATGTTTTCCCTATAACTGCCGCGAGCACTCCATACATGCTTAACGTCATGACAACGCCGATACCAAATGAGAGTGCTATGCCAAGCCCTTTCATGGGCCCCTTGCCCAGTGACAACGGCACAATGACAAATGCTAATGGGAACGTGCATGGGAGCACAATCATAGTAAGCCCCATGGCATAGCTAAATAGATACCACCCGAACCCTTCGGGAGATGAAGTGCCAAAAAATGCCGCAAAAAGACCAAGTACAATTATGGCAGCCAAACCAAATGTGAGTAAAATAAACCCATGCCGAGCGTTTCCGTTCGGTGTTTGTGTTACTGTTGGTTGTGAAGATGTTGTTTCCAAATTAATGAAACATCTAAACTTTCACATTTGCGACGCAGCGCTGTTTTAAAGCCGAGCTTTAAGCTCATAAGACGCTGTATCCATTTGAAATGTTGGAAATGTTTCGACGGAAAAGCTCGGCTTTGGACAGCGCTGCCATCAAATGCGTAAGTCCCCTATTTATAATAAAAAGAACAAAGCAACCGCCGCTCCCAGCGGCCCGAAATCGCGAAACGTAATTGAATCCACTCCCACCATAAGCAATATAGCGGCCATCTCAATTGCGGCAAGCAATGCAACCACGCGCGTCAAACGCGGCCAGAACCAAAGCAAAAACACGAGCGCGAATAACAACTCGCTCGCTCCCTGCAGGCGAAGATATGTATCAAAACCTACTGCATTTATTATGTCTTGGACCATGGCCGGAAGTCCACGCACAGCCCAGTGCCATGCAGTCGGATGCAAAAGTATGTCAACGCCTGAGTAGCCAAACATGGCCGCTAAACCAAGACGGAGAGACCATTCTACACGTTTTTGATTTGATAGCATGGAAAATTTAATTTGAAAGCTCTTTTAATTTCTCCACAAACTTCTCCTTATCAAACCCTCCTGTCGCCCATAACTCTCCATCGAGAATAATTCCCGGGGAGGCAAAAATCATGTGCTTCTGTGCCATCTCCTGCCCTTCCGGTGTAGTTACATCAATATGCCGAAACGTTACGTTTGGCCAGTCCTTCTCTATGGAATGCCAAAACTCCTCAAAAAGTGCACAGTTTACGCAGCCGGGAGATGCAAGAACATCCAATGTAATAACTTTTTGACCCATGAATTTAGTATATCATATCCAATTCTTTTATAGCAGCATTGAGCGTATATAAATGCTCGCTTATTTCTACTTGTGATATGCCTTTGAGAGAACGAAAGTTGATAATATCAAGCGCTGAGACGGAAAATTCTGGTTGTTCACGAATCTTTCTAAACACATCCCGTGATTTTGTAAGTACATTCATCGCCTTCTCTGCCGCCCGAAGCCCTGAGGGCGCAATACGCTGGGTAGCTTCTTCTAATGGCAGAGAAAGCGGCACGTTAAGATTGTTGAGTACCGAAATCATTGCGGTAAGATTTGGTTCTACGCGTTCCCACTCCTGCTTAAGAGTTGCGGCAGTTTTTTCATCAATACCCGTGAGGCTGCCTCCAAATGCTTTCGTTCCCGTCTCATCCACAGTTTTCATTTGTCCTCCCCACACTCGTTGCAAGTCGCCGGCAGTTCTGATTTGAGGCGCTGTAGAATCATCCTCTTGACTTGAACCCCTATTTGTATCTTCCATGACAGTGAATATCTTTTCAAATTCAGCCAAAAATGTCATGAGTGAACCAGTATGCTCCACTTTTGCTGTTGCCTCATTGCATGCTTTCCCCAACAAACCAAGTGTTTCTTGAAAATATTGGTGAACCAATTCTCCGTGCATTGAGGGCTGTATGCCCGTGAGTTGTTGTTCCATGGAGTGAAGCGCATCGCATTGCTCACGCAGTACAGTATCCGCACGAACAAAATCCATCTCGTCTGATGGAGAAAATGAATGGAGAGCACTAATTGCGTGAGGCACTGTTTGATACAATGGAACTACCGCTGCCGCATAGACAGAGGGAATATAGAGTTCCTGATAATAGTAATATCCCCAAACGCCTGCAACGGCAGCAATCATAAGAGTAACCAGTCCTAGCGTTTTCATAACATTAACGCCTCATCACGTTTTGCTTGCAATCCTCGCGCATACGGACATCGGTAACCTTGCCGCAGTACGCAGGATCCCGATTTGCTTGACTCATGTAACAACCATCGCGTATATTAATATTTCCGATTTTTGTACAGAGTTCCGCATCTCCCATGCGAGACGCCTGGTTTGAAAAACAATTGTCACGATCATCCAGTCGTTGAATTTTCTCACATACCGCAGATCCGCCCGTTTGCTGGGCTAATGAAGAATAACACTTATCGCGAACGTCAATGGGCGCGTTGTCACAGATGGATGGATCATTCTGTTTAGAGGCGGACGTTGCATAACATTGTGCCTTAAACTCGCCTGTTTTAAGATTTTCACAAATAGTAGGATCGTTTTTCTCAATAGCAAAGACAAAATGGCATATGTCGCGGGCAATATATGGGCTCGATCCCATACCACTTTCGTCAAGAGGCGTTGAAAGAAGAGGCAGCATCTCGCAAAGCTCCTTGCCTCCTTCTTTACTCACCATGATCGGACCCTTTCGCGCCATATACACGCCGAGTGCAGTACTTACCACAAGGAGGACTCCCAGAACAGCGATGATAATATTTTTTGTGTTTGATGGTTGTTCATTCATAGATTTATATACATGTATTCTTATTACCCATTAATAGAAAGTCATCCACCATGAATGGCTTTTCCCGTTCCAATCCTTAACTGTTCCAGAGTTTTTAAAATTCTTGAAATGGATTCGAGAATGGATGCAAGATTGCTTTTACCGATTTCAATTTTAGATATATTTGCCTGGCCGATTGAGTACACACGCACCACATTATCGTAATAACTGGATACATAGAGCGTAGTACCTGAAATTTCCAGACCATGCGCGCCAGGAATTGCAAATTCAGTCAGAGACGTACCCGTTGAGTCATATACATGAACTTTTCCCGCAGAGAGATCGGCAACCCAAATTCTCGACGAGTCATCCATATCAATAAATAAGGGATCGTACGAAAGAGGAATCTCAGACAGTTTCGATCCCGTGGAGGTATTAATTGTTATTGACCTTGTGTAGGACCCCCCTCCCCAATTAGAAAAATACACCTGATCATTTTTATCAATGGCTATGTTTCTTGGATAATAACTGCTTCCAGTTGATATGGAAAACTTGGAATTGCCCTGCGTATCGAAGACTTTAACCGCATTCCCGGAACCGTATACATCTCCCTGGCTATTGATGGCAAGACCTTGATAAGATTGCTCGACAGAGAATTTATACAAAAAGTTCCCGTTTATATCAAAGACCTGCACTCGCGTGTTGTTGGTATCAGACACGAATATCTTGCCGGAACTATCAAACGCAATATCCCATGGCTCACTGAACAAGCCGTCAGCAGAACCTCTTGAACTTCCTATGATTTGAACTTGTTTATATTGAGAATCAAAAACCTTTACATGATCGTTGTGATAATCCGCAACATAGATTTTACCCGTTGAGGGATGTATCCCTATTCCCGCCGGATTTTTAAGTCCTGTCAGTGTTCCTATTTGAGTGATAGCGGGTGTTATTGCGGTAGATGCTGGCGGAGGAGGTGGCGTTAATGTTGTAAACATATAATCACCGCTTGTTGTCATATTTCCCGCGGCATCTTTTGATTTGACACGGTAGTGATAAAGAGCGCTAGAAGCAAGATCGATGAGTGCTATGCTGTGAGATGTAACGAAAGAAACCTCGGTTGGCATGTTACTCCCATATGAATCAGTAAGACCGTATTCCACTTGTGAATCTGATGCTTCATTAGTACTCCATGTAATAGTAGCGGATGTTTCCGTAATATTCGTCGCCTGCACATTGGAAATAGTTGGCGCAATGGTATCGGTTATTCCTGTTGTTGAAGAGGTTGAAGACGCTGTCGATGTCGTGGTTGTTGATGTCGTAGCCGTAGTTGTTGTGGAAGGAGTTGAAGCCGATGTCTGCGTTGAAGTCGTTGTTTGCGTTTGAGTAGAAGTTGTTGAGGATCCAGCGATTGTTGTTACAGTAGTAGTAGCAGTAGTTGAAGGTGTGCTAACGATCTCGGTGAATACCGCTGTCGTTCCCGTATACGTTCCGTTTGATAACAATACGAATTTGTAATCGTATGTTTTTCCGTTACATGTTTTGATGACAGCAGTCAGACCTTCATAAGTAGAAAATGACACCTTGTTAGAGTATTGTTTCGGACATCCCGATAGATTCCCACTGTACGGGGAACCATTCTGTTGAACAATCTGGAAGTTCTGAATGCCAGATGATGTAGAGGTGGCTATGGTAATCAAGAGGACACGGCCTTTAATGAATGGCTGTTCCTCCAACGTAATGGACGGCCAGCCCGCAGGAAGTGTGACAGAAGACGGAGAAGTTATTGCTGTCTCAGATGTAGGAGTTTCCGCAGGCAGAGAGGATGTTGCAGATTCATGTGCAGGTGGTTGGGCCGGTATCGCGGGAACTGTTGTTGTCCCCGTGTGTCCCATTGGTTGAGCCGGAGAAGCAGGAATAGTGCCGGAGGGCGTAGCCGATCTTTGTGTTGAAAAAATCTCTTGTATTTTAGACAACGTTTTCGGTCCTACTATACCAATTGTTTCGATGTAGTGCTTTTCTTGAAATCTCCGCACCGCTTCTTCGGTAAGCGAACCAAAAAAACCTGTCACCAGTCCTTCCGGATAAATATCAGGGAACTGTTTTAGGAACGCTTGTAGTTCTTTAACATCGTCCCCATCCACCCCTTTATAAAGAGAGCGGGATATGCGAAGTTCAATCTTCACCGCATTCAATTCCTCTTCTTGAAACTTTACTTGAGTTTTTAGTTCGGTAATCTGAGCTTGCAATGTTTTTATTTGTTCCTGAAGCTTCAACACAATCTCTTGAAGAGAAACATCATTTCCCGCGAGTATTTGAGCATGGGCAACGCCGATAGACAGCGCAAATGCGACTACAAAATAGGCAAGCACCAATAAAAAATTATGTTTGTTGTGATGCATTGTGTTTTTGTTACTTCTCGGGGTATTTCTCTCGAAGCTTATCAATAACCTTATTTATCCTTTGTTCGCGCTCATCGCTCTCTTCATCAGAGGGAGACGTGAGCTGGGATGTTTGTACATTGCTTGCTGCCGCTTTTTTCACAAGGTCTAAAAACTTAATTATCTTGGAAACTGCTGCTTCTTCTTTCTTGGTAGGAGATATGCCGTCAACGCTTCCATCCAATGGATGTGCGGGGTCAAGCCTTTTTATGAACCCGAGCCATACGTCAAACCCCGACTGTGCTTCTTCCCACGTTGATTTTATTTCAGAAAACGTAACATCTTTAAACTCAAATGACGGCTCTTTGCTTAAAATTTCGTTAATGCGCATCCGTATCTTAGGAAAAACATTCTCAAAATGCTTTTGCATATCGCCCATTGTCGCCGTTTTTTGATCAAGGTGTTTTGGCTCAAATATTGTTTCCAGCTCCAAAATCCCTCCGAAAAACGCTATCTGCTCTTCCTGTTGAGAGAAGTCAGGAAGCCAAAAATCTATCATACCAAGAAGATCGTTGTGAAATTGCCGCAACTCACCGAAGAAGGGCGGATTCAAGCGCGACAGTTTGTCTTTTGCCTGCTTTAAGAAATCGCTTTGTTGCTTTATGACGACAATTTTGTCTGCCGGATCAGAAACACTTTCAGGCTGAAGTATTTCCCGATCTGCCGCCTCAAATTCTTTAATAACACTCAAAACCGCTTTACTATAGACTGGCGGCGCATACACGAATTCGTAATACGCGCCTCCCCCAAGAAGAATGATTACAACGATGATACTAAGAATTTTTTTCATTTTGTTTTAGTCTTAATGCCTACAAATTCAACTTGCCGGCGTTAACAAAAAATATGTCTCGTCCGCCGTTTACACTTGCTTGGTATGCTACGCCAACCGATCCATCCGCAAGCAAAATCTCATCGGGTCCTCCTTCTCCGTAAACACCGAGCACTTTAAGAGACCAGCCATAGCTTCCTGGAAATGCGTAATAAACAGTTCCATACACACTATAAAATAGAACCGGTTTACTAGTAATTTCGAGCCAATTGACGCCCATGTGCGCATCCCCGGAAATAAGTATTTTATGCGCAACATTCCAAGTTACGCCGTCGTTTGAAGAAAGTATGATTATGCCCTGATTGGTGTAAGAATGATACGCTAAATAAAACTTTCCGTCGCTGGTTTGCAAAAGCGATGAATCAAATTCAAAATTGTTCCCATTGGTTATCCGAACCGGCGTTTCCCAGTTGGTAAGGTCGCGCGAACGCACAACAAACACGTCTGTTTTATTTACGTCCAGATTCTCTCTATACGTGTAGCTGACGTAATAATACCCGTCGGAAGCATGGATTATGGATCCGGCTTCTCCGTTTGCAGTTGTTGGGGTGACCTGTTGCTTGTTGCTCCATGTACTTCCGTTATCGGAAGATGTAATAGTAACAATTCCTTCGCCGGACACGTCATTTTGAGCAAGTAACACAAGCTTGCCGGTTCTGTCGCGAATTACATCAATATCGTCCCAGCTTGAAAAAACAAAATGCGGCTCTGACCAGCTTTTTCCGTCATCTTTAGAAATTGACCCAT
Source organism: Parcubacteria group bacterium Gr01-1014_29 (assembly GCA_007376195.1). Taxonomy (GTDB): domain Bacteria; phylum Patescibacteriota; class Minisyncoccia; order Ryanbacterales; family 2-02-FULL-48-12; genus VMFT01. Next base: position 23,664 of record VMFT01000012.1, read on the forward strand.
ACAGTTTTGCTCCGCGGTCCCCCCCTCCTGAATTAAACACTGCCAAAACTTCGCCACTTGGTGTGCGCGTCAAAGCTGGTTCCTGCTCTGAATAAGCGTCAAACGACGTCACGCGCGATGGAGATAACTGCAGAGAAACTGGAGTAAGAGTTTGCTCTACTGTTTCCACTTTCCCGCGAGTAACGCGGTCAAAACAAGGCCGCGTAGTAGAATGTGCACAATTGCCGTTAGCGCTGGACTGCGTGTTTAACACTATGCGTGTTTTTGGGCCCACAACCCCCACCGGTTCAAGGCCATTTTTTTCTTGAAACTTTTTGACCGCTATTTCAGTTAATGGTCCAAAATATCCGCTTACAACCCCTTCCGGATACACATCCGGGAAACTTCTAAGAAACTCTTGCAATTTTTGAACATCCTCGCCCTTAGCGCCGCGCGCGATTGTTTTGGTAAACTGAAGCTCAAGTTTTACTGCTATCAATTCCTCTCCCTGGGATTTTACTTGAGTATTCAATCCGGCGATTTGAGCCTGTAATGCTTTTATCTGGTCCTGAAGCTTCAAAACGAGATCTTGAATTTTCCCCTGCAACTCCTGCGTTACTTCCTTTGTTTCTGGTTGCGGTTGTTGCGGTGTCTGTTGAATTGTTTCCGGTTGAATGACCACGGGTTGTGGACATGTGTAACAAATTTCTGCTTTGGGAGTTTGCTTGGCGGCCGTTGCCGGCAATGAAGCAGTTTTAAATGATAGCGTTTCAGTCCGGACTTCGTTTTTCGCAGAATCCCACAAACGAATGTAGTAATAGTAGGTCGTATTTGGCAAGAGATATGTGAGAAGCGTGTCGTGGATGGTAGTGGAGTTTGAAGTAACTACTGTGGCAAATCCATCAGGCCGCGCGGTTGTTTCTATTTTATATTCCACAGTCGATATCATAGGAATACTTGTTTCCCACCGGACGTGCGCGCTTGTATCGGTGACCTGATCAACCCGGACATTAAAAACACGGGACTCCATTCCAATCTTGACGGGCGTACTCATAGAAATATAAGACTGATACGGCGAACCGGTTGGATTTTTAGGGCTCGGCAATTCGTTTTGTATAACGTCGCTTCCTTCTTGAATAAGGACGGTATACATTTTAGCCGGATCAAGTTTTGGGCCGTTGTAGCTGTGTGAAAATGTACCTATAGTATTTGCCTGATCAATATCCAGGCCAGCGAGATACAGAGGGCCTTGGCCGACAGGAACGCCTTCAAATATCTCAACTGTGTAATGCGCGAAGTTTCTGGGCCAGCCAGAGGGCACGGTCCAGCGCAAAGTGGTGACGCCGCCCGGGGAATCTCCGGGGGAAGGCGAAAGAATTTTGGTTTGCTCCAAAACATATTGAGAAGCGACTGGGGAGACGGCGACTTCTGAGCCGGAGGCATCTAAAACTGCAATGTAAAAATTGTATTGACCCACCGGAAATGCAGAAGCCGGTTCTAAGAGACTATGATGAAATTCCCAAAAGCCCGGGGCGCAAAAATTGCTTAATAGCCAAGACCCAACAGTAATAGATTGGCCAGCGCTCTCAGTTCCAGGACATTTGCTGTAAATCGAGGCGGGGTTATTGAAAGTAGCAACCTCGGAAAACGCTGCTGCGCCGGGCCTTTTTTGATAAAATCGAAACGCCTTAACTTGGGAAATAAACGAGGCATCATAATTAAATCGAAGATCTTGAGTACGAAGACCGGTACCGGAAACACCCCATTGCGCCTGGAGGTCATACGGCGCGGGAGGTGCGGCATGCGCAGTTCCAAAAAACAGAGTTACTCCGAAAATGATTGAGAAAAAGAGAAAAGTTTTCTTCATTATGTATATGATTATTGTTTTTATTAATCGGGAAGTATGTTAAGAATGCGTAAAATTATGGTGGAAATGGTATCGCCAAAATACCGTTGCTGCCAGCCCATTACCTCCCAATCGATATTATCCTTAGCTTTTTGCCAATGGCCTGAAATTTCTTGATCTTTAAGGGCTGAAACTTTAGGATCAGCGTTAGCCACCAAACCCTTGGTTATGCCCGTGTCTCCCAAAACCACTTTTTGAACGGCTTCAATGGCATTAAGATAAGGCCTGATTTTATTCAAACCCGTCTCCAGAGTTGTTACTCGCGATCCCAAACGCGCTACTTCTTTCTTTGATTCAGAGAGATCTTTCTCGCTGGTTTTCAACTTCAATTGTGTAAGTTCCAAATCTTTTGCAAGATCAGAATTTTTCAACACGGCGAGTTCCTTTTCAACTCCCGCTTTCTCGTCTTTTAAATCTGCAATCTGTTTCTCAAGCGACTGATTCTGGTAAAAGAAATACCCACCTACACCAGCTAGAATAATAAAAATCGCTGCAATGACAATATTTTTCATATAACCCTCTTTTTCTTTTTGATAAAGACAAGAAAAACCACGAGGGCAGCAACGGTAACCACCAAAGCAATAATGAGAGCAATAAGATTATGGATCAGCATTGAGACAAGAATGGTCACTATGGTCAATACCAATGATACAAAAAATGTAACCATGCCTATCAGCGATCGGCTCAATGATCCAAAAATAGGCAGAATATCAAGTAACACACTGATGGGGCCGAATAGAGCTAAAAGACCAAACCACATCGCGAGAAAGCCCGCCAATCGCAATATCCATAACATCATCGTATATTCAGAATGAAGGGTCGCGACTCCTTCTTCTCGTGTACCGATAAAAAGCCGGTAGAGATTATTGCCGTCTTGGTCAAAGTAGGATTCTATGCGATTACCGTACCAAGCCCCAAAGATAGTCCCGGTAAACCCGAGGCGTAACGCGTAATAACTCACGCGCAAATCGCCAATGGATGGATCTTCAAATGTGCCGCTCTCGCTCTTGCGAATAAATAGATAACCGTCATTGGCCAAAATCGCCCCCGTACTCAAAGTTGTATTTTGTGCATTGAGCGGTACTTTCTCGAAATTAGGCAAAGTTACTCTTGATGGATCAAAGTTGTAAACTCCGATTGTCGCCGCTCCGGCTTTATTAGTGTAACTGTCTAAAGATTTTTGAGGATTCTCGTGTCCCTCCGGATGCCGAAAATTATCGGAGGATTCAGGTTGTTCCATCCACTCTTTCCGATAGGTATACGTTGTCTCTGTAGTTTCCGAACCGCCAAGATTTGTTTTGCTTGTTGTTTCTTGATCTTCTTTCCACGCATACATCTCAACTTTTCGTTCAACCGCTATAAATGTATCAGGTTGCAAAAATAAATTATCGCCGATAAGCTCGTCGGAATCAACAACCCCCGTTGTGGAGACGAACTTTCTATCCAACGATAGATCAGCAGTAACGCTTGTTGAGCTGATTTCTCTCGCTGTTTTGGCGATATCGGAAAGATCGACTCTTCCTTCGTTCCAATACAATAATCCGAATGAAGCAATAAAAAGTATAAAGCCGATAACCACGCCTTTTATCGAATTGACTATACGGTTACCGTATCCGCTTGTCGTTGTTGTTGTAAATTGATTGGGCATAATATGGTTATTGTATCATAAATGCCATAGTACTAGTTGTCCTAGTTATGCACACCAACATATCTCTGTCTGTATTAAAATAATCTCCGAAAGAAAGAAGAAATACCTTCCCAAAACCTGAAGAAAAAACTTCGCTGCGGCTTTGGAGGGGGCTGCTGGGCCGGTACTCCGCTAACACTGGAGGGAGTAATTTCTTTTTCGGGCGTCGGAGCTTGGGTAGGCGTGGGAACTGGCTCTTTAACCTGGGAGGAAGAACTGTCTTTTTTCGCAACCATGGCACATGTCCATTTTGCGCCTATAGAATATGTTGTCGAATCTGGTTCCTGCGCTCGGTAATCATAGTAATTATAATCCTCATATCCCGGAAGCGAACAGCGAATAGTATGTTTTTTGCTGTCAAGCGGAACTTTTGCTTTTATTGGTGCGTTTCCGAGCAAAGATCCGTCAAGATACACTTTTGCCCCTGTGGGTTTTGAATCGATGATAAATACATGGGCCTTGGGAGGACCGTAAGCCGCATCAAAAGTAATAGTGCCGTTGCGTTCAAGTGTTTTTGTTTCGGGTGGGGGCGCTCCGTGATCATCCAAATCCTCGTAGGTTATAGTATATGTTCCGACTGGCATCTCTTCCTCCCACTTGAAACCTAGCTCTCCCGTCCGAGTTGTAGGACCTTTTAGAGTAAAATGAGGAATTGGCGGTGGAAAAGAGTTAAGAAGATAAACCTTGATCGTTCCTTTTCCTTGCGGATACCCTACTTCGTTATAACTTCCGACAAAGAGCAGTTTGCCGCCTTCTTTAAATTCTTTGATCTCGGGCAAAGGCGCGATATAACCGGGAACAGAGCCCCATGTGATGGTATACGTGCCTGGCGGCGCGTCAAATTTTGAAAAGTAATAACCATCGCCTGAGTACTCAACAGGTCCTTTGACTTGGAAAGTTGCACAAGAAAGATCTGATTTCACGAGAAGCCCCGGGTGCGGCTGGGAACTATCGGGGGTATTCAGAGTTGCAACACATAAGGATGATGTTTGCGCTAAAACAACACCGCCGGCAAAAGCCAGAAGCAAAACAACTGTGATGATCCCAATTTTTATATTATTTATTATACCTTATTTTTAATAACGGGCGTATAAGGAAAATAAAAGCTATAAGCGGCAACAACAAAACAAGCGTGTTGAAAGCAAAGTGAAGGTACACGCCGTCAATATACCAGCCCAAAATGCCTTTGCACGGCTCGCAGGCGGTTTGGATATGCTGCCAAATCCTAACCGCGTGCTCAATTAAGTGGTAACCCTGAATAAGCGTGCCGACAATCAAAAGCCTCATTGCTACGCGGGAAGAAACATTCCGAAGCAAAAACCAAACGACCACCAGAAGCACGAAATACGCAGAATTGAAAACAAAATGATTCCATTCAAGATCCAGGAAGAATAAAATCCCTTTAGATTCTTTTATCGGCAACCCAAGCCACCAGTGCTGATAGACTTGCGCAAGATGTTCAATCCAATGAAAGCCCTGAACTACTAAAGCCAGCGCTAAAATTTTCATACGTTCTATTTCTACTGCCCTATCCAGAACCGTGTTACCACATCTAGCATAGAGATGTATGAAGATTTGGTGAGTGATACAGAATCAAGTACTTGCTGATTGTAGTTCTGGATATTCACGATGTATTTTTTTGTGGGATCAAGAGGAGTGATGCTGTCATAGACATAGGATGCGGTCGGCACACCAACTTTGCCATATAATCCTTTGTAATAGATGTAACTATACGATCCTTCCGGATACACTAAGATTCCAAAATAGGGTTGAGACACGCCCGACGGCCAGCCGGTCTGGGCAACAGTCCATTCAAACTTTGGCGTGGAGACAGTGGGAGACTGCGCCTCGGTCGGGCTTACAATTTTGGTTCGATCAAGCGCGAATTGCTTCAAGGTCGGCGTTATATTCACTTCCACGCCATCGCTTCCGATTGCCGCAACATAGTAATTGTATTCACCAACCGGGAATGATGTTGCCGCATAACTAGTTTTTAAGTACGCCTGCCAGTAACGATATGTCGTGCCGCAGCCAAAATAGAGCCGCCACGCTGAATCTATCGGGCTGAAGTTGGCATTGCAGGTCTCGGTAATGCCAGAAAACGTTCCCACTGCCTTGAAAGAGGTCTCACCCGGATTTTTCTGGTACAGCTTGAACGTAGTAACATCTGCCGGCTTGCCGTTCGTATAGCCGAATCTCACATATTGAGTATAGAGCGGATTCGTTCCGTATCCTCCGCTCCAATATGCTCCGGTATCCGGCTTAACTTCAATGCTCAAGTCCTTCGTCGCGGTTCCTCCGAGCAGATCAGTAACTCCAACCGTGAATTTGAAAATTCCCTGCTGGCTTGACCATCCATATATCCTCCCGTAAGAATCCAAATAGAATCCCTGCGGGAGGGTAGTGGTGCTGGAAACCATACTCCATTTATACGGGGCGAGCCCTCCGGTTACGGTAAGCGCGGCATTATACGACGTCCATATCATTGCCGCGGGTAAACTTTCGGTGTTTATGCTCACGGGCGGAGGAGGCACATATTGATCAAACCAGAATGTCACCGCGCCGGAACTCATGGACATATATTCCGTATACCCGGTTGTTATCGGATCAATCAGACTTCTTCGGTATGTCACGGTAGCGGTGTATTTTTTAGTCGGATCCAACGTGGGGCCGTTGTAGGTTCTGAATCCCGCGGTATCGCTTGGCGCGCTCAACCCCCACAGGGAGTAGACAGATTTGCCGGTAAACGCCTCTTGAATGTTTACGCGATATGGTTTCTCAAGTGTTGTCGGCCAATCTTTTGGAATAGTCCAGCGGATGGTTGGTGTCAAGGAAGAAGAAGATAAAGGCGAATCAACACTCGTGGGGCTTGTTGTGATAGTAATCTCAAGTGCCCTCAGTTTCCAGCTTGCCAGCGAAATTTCACTGCCTGTGCTATCAACCGCCCGGAATTCGTAACGATATTCCCCCGCGGGAAATTCCGATGCCGGAGCGTATGTTTGATACTGCAAAGACCAGTTCGGATTCGGATACCATGAGTAGACTTTCACCATACGTTGCGGCATTATTCAGATCGGAAATTCGGATAGAGTAATCATTGCCTCCAGCTACATCTTGAGGTATAGACCAGTAGTAATAGTAGCGGCCGGCTTCTACTCCTTGTGCAAACCCGGCTATTTTCCGTAAGAAACTTCCGCCCTTATAAAGATCGAGAACAACCGTTTTGCTGGCAATCCCAAAGCTATCCCACGATATGGTATAGGTACCACCCGGATACATCTCAACTCTTGCTTGCGGATCAAGAACTTTAATGAGAGACGTTTGGACTCCTTCTGCGGTCCGCACGTCAAAACGAAGCGAGTAGGGATAATAGTTTGGGTATGTTACCCCATTTACTTTATTGGAATCCTGCACACGAAACACCACATCATACACCCCTGCTTCGGTCGGTGCGCCGGAAAGAGATCCGGAAGAAGAAAGTGTCACCCCCGGAGGCAAGCTCCCGGCAAGGATACTCCATGTATAGGGAGCAACTCCTCCGGAAGCAGAAGCATAGCCCGAAAGCGGAGTTCCTACTTTAAGAAGCTGCGGCGAATACCAAGTATTAGCAGAAATAGTATATGGCTCCCACGCAGGTGTTTGGTTAAATAGGGAAAGAGTCTCTGAAGGAACACGCGGGGTAGCCGGAAGATTTAACATTGGAGAATAATACACATTTCCGGGCTTATCTTCCATGCGCGCCCAAACATCAAGCGCCTGTGGAACTGCTTTCCAAAGCCATTGCAAATAGGTATAATTGGAGCCGGTCCATATATTATAACTTGACTGCCCGGTTTCCGGATTTCGATAATTTATATTGTACTTTGTCGGGATATCAGAGATAACATAGCCCGAATCAACCACAGGCCAAAAAGGAATCTCACCAATATTTACATCTCCTGCGGTAACCGGGAAGGTGGCATAGCCATTGTTGATGAAAGGAAAGAAGGAGACGTATGCGTAAAGACCGGAGGCATTAGACCGTATGGAAAAATATCCGTAATTATGACCCGTGGGATACATCCAGAAGCTATGCCCACGAGAGAGCAATATGTCGGAAGTGGTAGCCGTTGTATTAAATTCACCGTTTAAGTTGGTAAGAGTATTATACCAGTAACTTCCGTCCCAGTTTTGAACATACGTATTGGTCAAAGGGACTTTGGTAAGATGATCTGTTAATCTTCCTTTTACGGTCATGTGGGAAGGGTATTGGACAACCGCAAATTTGGAGCTGAATCCGCGCACCGAGGGATCTCCGGCATCTACAATCTCAACGGTATAATCCTGGCCGGTTGGAAGATCGGCGGGAATTTTAACTCTCTGCCAGAACCAGCCAGTCGTGTAGGAAGTGCCGCTCAGGTAGTAACTTTGCAGGAAATTAGAAGCTAAATTACGGTAGAAAAATCCGCCCTTCCAAAGATTAATGTTCACCGTTTTGGACGTAACATTTGAGCTATACCAATATACCGGTCCGTCAAAGCCAGAATACCAAATTGACGAACTATACGGCTCATGAACCTTAATCGCGGAAGTCGCGGCTACAATAGAAAATGGTCCGTCGCTGATATCGTTTTGAACAGGCAAACTGATGTCAGAAACTTTGATTTGATAATCGGCGCCCTCGGGAATATCTCCGGGGATAACCCAATTGGTAATGAAGGCTCCGGTTTCTGCAGCCTGCGGGTAAGACGAGTAAATCGTCCGATAAGAAACGCCGTTCTTTAAGAGTTCAATCTTGACGGCCTTACTCTTAAGATCAATGGTCGCCCAACAGACGATGAAGGCCGAATTTTGCGAACCGACTTCGCCCCCGTTTGGTACAACAACTGTTAACGTTGCCGATGGACTTACGATGAAAGCGCTGTTAGAGAGATCCCAATTGCCGGGAATATTCTCCGCGTCGTTCCAAGTCATAAGCGCCCCTATTTCATCTTCCGAGAGAGCCATAATTTTATATTTTCCCGGAGCAATGTCGGTACAAACAGTCCCATCAAGACTGCAGACCGTCTTTGCGTTCCAATTGATTGTGCTGTTGGGCTTTTGAGATGCGCCGATCCGACCAACAATAAACTCACTGGGGTCAGAGCCGCCTACGGCAGTTTCTTCAACCAAAACGATATCAACCCGATCGGTGCCACCCGTCCAGCTAAGAGTAAAGTCTACCCCTTGAACAAGATTTTCCCCACCGTTCGGAAATATCACTTTTACTGGCGTTATAATTTGGGTCAAAAGGAATGAGGCCTCATTGGAAGTTCCGCTGGCGTTTGAAACGGAAACCGCGCAGGTCTCACCAATCTGGCAGGTAGTTCTCGTAGGAACGCTAAAGACTAACGTTTTGCCGTCCGCAGAAGAAAGACTGGCCGCGGCACTCACGCCAGCAAAATTTACGGAATTTCCGGTAGCTGTAAATGCAGAACCGTTGATCGTCACCGTTGTACCAACCGGCCCTTTGGACGGCGAAAGACTTGTAATGACCGGTTTTGGAGGAGAAGCAACACTGAAAGCAATCAGAAA
>VMFT01000037.1 GCA_007376195.1 Parcubacteria group bacterium Gr01-1014_29
GCAGACTCGCGGGCTCGCCGCCGCGGACGGCGGCCCCGAGCCCTGTCCGCGCATTTCTCTTTTGCCTTCCGGCGGATTCGCGGGGGGGGTGAATGCATGGAGCGGCAGGGCGAGGGGCTGTGCTAACTATAGTATGTAGCACCAAAGTTAGCAATTCACTATACTTTGTTCATAACTATGAAAAAGAGAGTTCTGGTCAGATTTGGGCAAAGAGTGCGCGCGGAGCGCGCGAAATTGGAGCTATCACAAGAAGACCTTGCTTCTCGTGCTGGTGTACATCGAACCTATATTGGCATGATTGAAAGAGCAGAAAAGAACATCACGCTTGAAAACATCGAGAAGATTGCAAAGGCACTCTCTCTAAGTCCAAAAGATCTCCTTGATTAGTATGGTGAAGCCAAACAAAAAATTCATCACTATCTTAGACAATGAGCGTCTTATCAAACAGCTCATTGCCGAACTTGTACTCCAGCCAAGAATAAATGCTATTGAATGGTCGAAAATTACTAAGCAAACTCCTAACATAAAAATCGGATACCCAGGCCAACATCTCGCATCTTTAATAACAGGAATGACTGGCGAACGAACAGGGGCTCGCGGGAACGACTTGATAGATGGTTCGGAAGTAAAATCTTGCTCACGAATCGATCAGCTCGATATCTGCAAGAAATGTGGATTAAGCGTTGCACGTCTTGAACAGGAATGTTCACATTGTAGTTCCAAAGAAATTGATCGTAAAAATGATTCAAAATGGCTGTTTACTATTAGGAACGAAAACGATTTGAAAGTGTTGGTGAGTGTCGATAGAGTAATGTTGATTATAGGTGATTATCCAAACTTTGAGTCAGGTGATTTTGAAACATTACGTTTTCAAGCATTTGAAATATGGCCGAGAGAAGGACGGCACAAGAGGTTTGCAGAAATAATGACAAATTATTACAACAAGATTTATCTTTCACACAGGAAGCAAAGTCCTGACAACACACCTGCCCCTAAAAACTTCTGGCCTTATTCATACCAATTTTTTATCTCGAATCCCATTCGAACTTTTTTGTGTATTGTTGAAAATGCGAATACGAAGCCGAAAATCAGAATTGAAAAATTCGTGAATCCCGAAGATGATCGGAGTAAAATAGAGTCCGAAAGAATGCCAATCGAAGTCGTAAATGACGTCGAACTCAAAAAACTGGTGGCCAAAATGGACCAATCTGAACTAAATCGGATTACCACAAAGAAAATTGCTCTTAAAGAGGCCAAGAAAATGCCCCTCAAGACACTTCGAGGATTTATTGAATCAGTTCCAGAAGATATTAGAGCGTATCTTGGATTACGCGATACTGACAAAATCTCTACGTCGAAAGCCCAGTATTCTCGAAGAAAGAACTCTTAAAATAAGGTTTTATTGCGGTCAATATTTTTCAATCGTGCGAGGGTTACTTCGGTGTATTTGGGATCCAATTCGATACCAAGATATTTTCTCTTGAGAGATTTCGCAGCAACGGCCGTCGAGCCTGAACCAATAAACGGATCGAGTACAATCATTCCCTCATCGCTACTTGCTAATATGAGCCGCTGAATAAGGTTAAGAGGTTTCTGTGTTGGATGGTATCTTTCCTCTTTATAGAAATCTATATCCGTCCACACATCGGTTAACCCCATTTGAGCATTGAAGACCATTGAAACAGCTTCGTACGGGAGATCGAATTCCAAAACATCTTGTAGTTTCTCCCAAAGTTCTCGTGTTGGAACTTGTTCACATACATTTTCGCCCGTATAAATGCTCCACATTCCACCCCCATTACTTTTTACACCTAGCTTCTCGTTTATCTCCCTTGAATTATATCCAAGTTCTTTTTGGCGTTCTTTTAGAAACTGCTTAATGAATGGCTTGCTGTCCTTAATCAAGAAGAGGACACTCTCCGTTACATTAGGGAACATTCTATAATTTTTTGTCGCGCGCCCACCCATAGATCGCATACCCTTATCAATAATGATTTGCTGACGCAACTCAAAGCCAGTCATTTGAAGTGGTTGAAGTAACAACGCAAGCATTCTGAAATACCCGAATAGGTAAAAAGATCCGCCCTTTCTCAGTACCCGATGTGATTCATTGAACCACTTTTGTGACCAGGCAATATATTCGTGTTCTTTTCCCCATTGGTAATCCCACTTCTCATTGATAACTTTCCAATAAGGAGGGTCGGCAATAATCAGGTCCACGGATTCATCTGGAAGTTTTTTAAGTTCTTCAACAGCATCACCAGTAATGATTTCATTCACTGGAAATTTCTTTATATGTAAATTACCTATCGGTAAAATGTCTGTTTTTAGTAAAGTTTGCATGCTAACTATAGTATACAATGGATTCGCATCGAGAAACGCATCGGTGTGGACAGCGCATAGTCATTATACTTCCTTTCTAAGAACACCAACGACCTTACCTTGTATCTCAACATTCGTCTCGTAAGTTGGCTTCATACTTGGGTTGGCGGGTACTAACTTAATCTTCCCATTCTCTCGATAGATTCGTTTCAGAGTTACTGAATCTCTTTCGGGCAAATAAACGACTGCTTTATCGCCATCATCCACTGTCTGCTGGTCACGCACGACGACTATATCGCCATCGAAAATACCGTCATCAATCATGCTGGTGCCAGCAACTTTGAGGGCATAGAAATTCGCCCCCGCTGACAGCATGTTTTTAGGCACTTCAATTGGGCGAGGATCTCTTATTGCTTCAATAGGGCCGCCTGCGGCTATAAGACCCATAAGTGGGATTTCTACCGCGCCGCGTTTGTGATCGTTGAACGCTTGAATGGAGCGGCGTTTGCCCTTCTCGGTCGTGAGAAGGTTCTTTTTTCGCAAGTACGAGACATGCTGATGGACAGTGGGAACGGAAATTCCAAAATGACTCGCGATTTCAGCGAGAGAGGGGGCATAGCCACTCTTCTTTCGAAAGCTACCGATGAAGTCGAGTATCTCGGCCTGCCGTTTTGACGCTCTCCCCACCCCCATATTTGACATTTGGTGCATACCTAAAATATACTACCTAATGTTATCCATAACAAGGACTTATCCCCAACCAACCGGCATGGCAAATTATCACATAACAAAAGACAAGGACTCTGGCGAATGGAAGGCAAAACGAGAAGGTGCTGAACGAGCCGCAGGATTTTACGATACACAGGCAGAGGCCGAAAAGGCGGCGAAAGAAATGTCTGCTAACAACGGTGGTGGTGAGGTAATGACTCACGGTCGAGACGGAAAAATACGGAGCAAGGATACCGTTGAGCCGGGCAATGATCCATTTCCCCCGCGCGACATAGAACACTAATATATGACGACGATCAAATGCAGTGAATGTGGTCATGAAATTGAGCTTACTGAAGCCCTGACCAAAGATATTGAGAAGACGGTGATTGAGGCAGAACATCGAAAACACGTCGCAGAGCTTGATAAGGTCAAAATCGAAGCGTCTGTTGCCGCTAAGAAAGAGGCCGACAGAGAAATAGCGCGCGCCAAGAAAGAGGCAGAAACGGAAGTTGAAATAGCAAAGAAACAGTTTGAGGCGGATACTACGGCGGCCCAGAAGAAATTTACGGCTACGCAAAAGCTTGAGATGCAGAATCTGCAGGCCGAAGCCGCGAGTGAGAAGGAGGCAAATAAAGAATTGCGCAAACAACTTGCTGACCTAATGACTGAATTGCGGGAGGAGAGAAAGGCTAAAGAAAATGCAGAACTGGAGATGCAGAAGAAGTTGATGGCGGAAGAGGGAAAGATACGAGAGGAAGCCACAAAATCTGCTGATGAAAAATATAGATTGAAACTTGAAGAGGGCGAAAAGAAGTTGAGAGATACACAAAAAGCATTAGACGAAGCCCAGCGTAAAGCTGCGCAGGGATCACAGCAACTTCAGGGAGAAATTCTTGAACTAGATATAGAAAGCGTTCTTAAGGAGGCATTTCATGACGATGATGTGGAGCCAGTCGCTAAGGGCGTGAAGGGTAGCGATATTCGGCAAGTTGTTAGAAGTTCTAGAGGAACGGAGTGCGGAGTAATTTTATGGGAATGTAAGAGTCACAAAAATTGGAAGGATGAATGGATTGAAACGATTAAAACAAACCTCCGAGCCGCAAAAGCTAATCTGCCTATTATCGTTACAAATGTCATGCCGAAGCACCTCTCGGCAGATATTGGCAATGTGAGCGGAGTATGGGTCTGCAAACCACCCTTTGCGATTGTTCTCGGCACTCTTCTACGCAAAGGCTTGCTGGACGTAGGGTTGCAAAAAGCATTAGCACAAAATCAAGGCACGAAAGCAGAAGCTCTTTTTACTTTTGTCACGAGCCATGTATTTGTTCATCAAGTGGAAGCCATGATTGAAACGTACATGGAAATGATTGCCCAGGTACAAAAAGAACGAGTCGCTTATGAGAAATTCTGGACACTTAGAGAAGGTCAGGCGCAGAAACTACTAATGGGAACATCAAACATTATTGGTGGGATAGCTGGACAAATCGGCACTGCGGCAATGCCAAAAATTAAGGGGCTGGATTTACTTGAGTCGGGAGAAATATGAACTACCTCGTCTTGATTATCGTCGCTCTCGTCGGTATCGCTATCGGAATGTATTTCGCGCGACGAAAAGTAAACGGTGGGTTTATCGCCAAGCAGATGGAGCAGAAATCCCAAAACAAACAGAAGATTCTTGCGTTTGTTCAGGAGCACGGAAAAATTCAGAATAACGATGTGGAAAAACTCGCAGGAGTATCCAACGCAACCGCCGAGCGGTATTTGGACGAGCTAGAAAAGGAGGGCAAACTAACCCAGCACGGCACTATCGGTCAAAATGTCTTCTACACCGCGAAGTAGCGATTAACTCACCCCGTTGAGTTAATCGCCCAAGCACGGCCCGGCTAGAGGGTATAATCCATCTATGCCCCCAGAAGCAAACACTCCGTCCGATACGCCGCAACCTATTCCTGAATCACCGACTCCGGTTATTGAGGCTCCTGCACCTGCGGCAGAGCCAGTGACGTCTCTTGAAACTCCTCCTGCGCCCGCAGAAGCAGTCCCCGCACCTGAAACGGCTCAACCCTCAATCCCAACGGCTCAAATACCGCCAGATGAGCCGTTCGACTCCACTCACGATAAACCGTTGCCTCCCGAACCTGACCCGATTGAACACGCTCCCGAGCCGCCGTCTGCGGCGGCGAGCACACCAACGCCAGCACATCCCATTCGAGATTTCTTAAACAAAGCCCGCGTTGCCACTCAAGATCGCAAGCGAAAGAAGCGAGACAAGATAATGCAAGCACTCACCACCAAAAATAAAATCACCAACGACGAGGTGGAGAAACTTCTGCATGTCTCCGACGCAACGGCAACGAGATACTTATCCGCACTCGAAAAGGAAGGAAGAATCCGGCAAGTCGGCAAAACCGGACACGGCGTCGTGTATTCAAAAATCTGAAGGGAGTCCTCGCCTGCGCGCACGGGTGGGAGAAGTCCGCTCGGCTTCGAGCGGACTTGGGGCAAGCATTTGCATTTGCCTCGGGACTGTTTCCGCTTGGCGTCCAATGGCGAAGGACGAGCGCCGACCCTCATCGAAGTCGGGCGGATGAGAAGCGAAAGCGACAAGACAAACACACGAATGAAAACGAGGAGAGGGGTTGTGCGAAGGGCGGACTCCGAAGGAACGAGGAGGAGCCCGAGCTGGGGAGAGGATTCCTTCCTCTCCCCAAACAAGAGCCGCCCCGAGCTCCCGACCCGCAGGGAGGGAGTGCGAGGATAAGGCGGCACAGACGAATCTAGGCGCTCGTAGCCATAGCGGAAACAGCCCCGAGGCGGATGCCGAGGGGTGGATTGCCTTCGCAAGTGGACGAACAACCAGGCGGAGAAAACAGACCAGAGACCGCTAAAGGGATTTGGATTGGAACGGCTCATTTCTTCCCATGTGAGCCGTTAGGCTGGGAAGATGAGCCGTTCCCCCTCGCCCTGCCGCTTCATGCATTCACCCCCCCCGCGAATCCGCCGGAAGGCAAAAGAGAAATGCGCGGACAGGGCTCGGGGCCGCCGTCCGCGGCGGCGAGCCCGCGAGTCTGC
>VMFT01000038.1 GCA_007376195.1 Parcubacteria group bacterium Gr01-1014_29
TCCAAAGGATACTCCTTTTCAAGCCGTTCCTGAATTTCGCGCGGAGACCATTCACGTTGAAGCCCGGCAAGGACGTACCTGCGCAAGCACGTTTCTTGAATACGGTGTCAGGTACCTTTTTCTGGTTTTGGAAAAGGTACCTGACACCGTATTCACGTATTCGTATTCGTATTCCTGACACCGTATTCCGTATTCTGGTTTTCTGACACCGTATTCTGACCGTATTCTCGTATTCAGCTCACTTCCTAAAAAAAGATCTTGAATGAAAAAGGTGCGAGACATAGTTATGTGGTGTAATAACATTATTTGTGCATAACAAGTTTGCGTACTGCGTTTCTTGTTTATATAATGAAAGTGTCGAGACTATTCATCAATTAAAAAATAATCTAGTATGAAAGGACCATCGTCACAATCCGTAGATACAAAATCAGTTCCAACGCATTCTTTGTATGGGCACATATTTATCGTTGGTAAAAAACACGTGCACCCGCTTGCCGCGTGGCTCGCTATTGGCGTTGTGAGTTTGTTTACATTCACTCTAATTATCGAGTACGGTCGCTCGCAAATAGCATCGGGTGCCTACATAGAAGTCATCTCTCCAAATGGCGACGAGTACTGGGTAAGGCAATCACCACAAGTAGTCACTTGGAATTCGTCAGGGGCGACCAATGTACGCATTGATCTTCTGAGGGGTAGTAACGTCTCGAGTAATATTGTAAATAGCGTTTCGGCACTGGCGGGATCATACACATGGAATGTTCCCAAAGGACAGGTAGTGGATAGTAATTATAGTGTTCGCATCACGAGCACCGCAGGCGGAGTTTCTGATTCGAGTAATGCAACCTTTAGTATCGTAGAGACATTGCCTGACGAATTACCACCGTCCCCCCTCCCCTCTCCCGACCCCTTACTCCAAGCGCCCGCAAACGTCATTTACGCGTCCAAAGATGCCACCCTCAAAAAACCACACCCGAATAGTAATACCGGAATTGCAAAACTTATGCTTATTAAGAAAGGAGGGGGTATCAACCGAGGAATTGTCGGGTTTAGTCTTGCTGACATGCCGGGCGCAGACACTATTAACAAAGTAACGCTCCGGATGTACGTTTCAAGTGTGGCAAACATCGGCACGGGAAAGTATGTGGGCGTATACCGCATTCTTGAAGATTGGACTGAAGGGAATGGAGATTTTGACGCGAGCATAGCGGGAACTGGTACGGGAGTTACATGGATTTGCGCAATTGACCTTGATTTAGCAGATGGCAGGACAAATTGCGGTAACCCGTGGAACGGTGGGAAATATGTATCCGCACCCACCGATGTATTCCTGCAAATCTCTGCTCCTACAGCAACATGGAACGTAACAAGCGACATTTTGAATGCATTACAATCCGGGGATACAGAGGTAAGTTGGCTCATAACAAAAACGCCCGAAACACAAGATGGTAGTGCAAGATATCACACACGCGATGGCGCCATCTATTACAACAACATGGATTTCATGCCTCAGCTGATTATAGAGACGAACTAATACCAAATAACAGGATAAAGTGAACGCACTCTCTTTTCCACAGGTACACAGAATGGGACGTTAGAACTCCTTGATGTATTTCTTATTTTCAAATACCATAGGAATTAGTTCACCTCATACAAACGGAGGATAACAAAGTGAAGATTGGAAAGCTTGAGATTACCGGACCAAATATCCAATGGTATCTTGCGACAGCTCTTTTTATAGCAGTGGGCGGCTGGAAAGGCTTGCTCATATGGGCGGCTATCAATGTCTTTTTCGTCGGCCTGGCTTTTGTTGTTCACAAGCCACTGCGTGATATGCTTTTCAAAAAAGCGGTGTAGAAATACACCGCCCTTTTATTTGATCATGGCGGAATTAAGTGATAATTTTGGTATGAAGAATCGCTCGGTAGTGGTCATCCAATAGGTACGAACATCGTCCACTACTCCCCGCCGAACTAGAACTTTTTGCAAGAATGAGATACAATAGAACCAATGAAAAAATCAACCCTCATTATCACGGTTTTAGTTATTGTTTTTTTGATACCCGCTTATTTTATTTTTATTTACACTGTTGAAAAAGTAACAAATCAAATTATAGGTGGAGAAACAAACGTGTTGGCAGACTACGAGTGTAAGCTTAAACCCAAACAAAGAGAATTTACCGAAGGACCTTATTATTCCGGTCCGTTAATAGACACACATGTCCACATGCCAGTAGCTTTTAAAATTATCGGTACTGTTGCAATGAAATTCGGATTTGAAGATATGCCCGCTGCAGTTGACATATCAACAGGCTACATTAATTGCCTGTTTGATACTGAGGGAATAACGAAAACTTTTGGATTTTTCATAGTGCCTAATATAATCCCCATCCCGGGACGTATGGTGAGTCATGTTAAAAATATAGAAGAAAAATATCCAGGTAAATTTGTTAAGTTCTTCATGCCCCCATTGCCATTGCAAATCATTAACCCAAAATTTTCTACAGTGAAGAAGATATTCAATAACAATCCCGGATTATTTCAGGGTTATGGAGAAGCCAGGTTTGATTTTAATGTGGGGACTAATGCGCACCCTGAGGATGAGTATTTCCTTGAGATGTATACGCTAGCTGATGAAAATAACCTCATAGTTCAAATACACCCAGACAGGGGGCAATTAGAAGCACTTTCGCGTCTTTTGGAGAAGTACCCTCATGTTAAATTCCTTGCTCATGTAATGCCGTATTACAAAAAGGAAATCGGCACATTAATGGATGCTCATGATAACTTGTATTATTCGTTGGATGCAGAAATTCACTATATTTTTGGCTACCATACGATACAGAATAATCGGGGACCAACTAAAGAAGAATATCTAAAATTTATTAGGGGAAATTTCAACTCATTATTGAAAGAAGGACTCCGTGATTGGAAACAAATTATTGAAGCACATCCAGATCGGTTCACTTGGGGGTCAGATAGATGGTATACATGGCACTTTGATTCTGAAGTGAGCGGTCTCGTAGTAGAATTTGGAAGAGCTTTTATCGGACACTTGGACCCTGCAGTACAGGAAAGGTTTGCGTATAAGAATGCAGAGCGAATGTTGCAAGATCAGTAGCCAAAAAAATGAAAATGGGGTCAGTCCCATTCTTTTTTGTTTATCCTGAGCGAAGTCGAATGGCTTGCGGTCAGTGCGTTGTCTTTTCCACAGGTATACAGAGTTATACAGTAAACAATATTGTATACTAAAGTTGTATACTAAAATCATCTGTGGATAATAAGAAACTTACCCCTATCATTGCTATTATTGTAATCCTTCTCGCCGGCGGGGTTGGTTTTTGGTTTTGGTCTCAAAAAAAAGCCGAAGAGCCTGTTGAGCCGATAGAGGAGCCGATTGAGGACAAGGGCGTTGTGGAAACGGCTAAAACCATAAGCGAATCGGTTCCGGAAATCGAGACCAATGTTGGAGAAAAAGTTCCGGAAATAAATCCGCTTGATCGGGCAAATCCATATAAATACACAAACCCATTACGATGAACAAACAATTATTAGCTGTGAGCATATTGGTATGTTCCTTTTTGTTGAGTTTAGCAATCATTCATGTTGAGGCAGCTAGCAATGATTCCTCAATAAATATTAAAAAGGATCCGTTTACCGGGAAATTTGTTTTGACAATTAAGGACCCCGACGGCGTCCAGGAGTTTTCGCTTTCCCTGGTGGGCAGATACTCTTACGGTGGAGGGTTGAACAGTTGCCCAAAATCTTTTTCTAGCGATGGCGTATCTTTGATGGACCCAAGCGACTTTACGCCGGTGATGCCCGCTTATATTGTTGATTGCAAAAACAATAAGACCGAGCTTGAGATTCCTCCCCCCGTTGATGGAGTAACCAAGAGCAGTCTCGTGAAAAAAGAAGTATCGCCTCCTCCAGCGCCTCCGCCGGAAGAAAAGAAAGTAGAGAAAAAAGAAGAAAAGAAAGAAGGACCTCTTTCCACAAGGGACATTCAGTATCCGGTACCTGATTTAGGCAACTGCCAAAATGAAGCTGAATGCCGATCCTATTGCGATAATGCTGAGCGTGCCAAAGAGTGTTTTGCCTTTGCTAAAAAGTACCATTTGATTTCCGAAGAAGAAGCAAAAAAAGCGGCTGATCACTTTTTGAACATTAAAAATGGCCCTGGCGGTTGTAATTCGGGGAAATCGTGCGAAATCTATTGCAGTACCATCGAACATATTGACGAATGTATCGCGTTTGCCGAGAAAACCGGATATTACGAGCCCGAAGAGCTCGCGGAAGCAAAAAAGTTTCAAGCATTGGTACAAGCAGGCACACAGTTTCCGGGCGGGTGTACAGAGCGCAATACCTGTGAAATTTATTGCAGCGACCCCAATAACATGGAAGAGTGTTTGAATTTCGCCGAGAAAAGCGGCTTTATGCCGCCGGAAGAGATTGTTGAAGCAAAGAAATTTATGACATTGATGCGGCAGGGTGAAAGTCCGGGGGGTTGCACCTCAAGAGAGCAATGCGAGAATTATTGTTTTGAAGAAAATCATATTGATGAATGCATCGCTTTTGCCGAAAAAGCAGGCGTTATGTCTGCCGAAGATGCCGAAATGGCCCGAAAAGTAGGAGGAAAAGGCCCCGGCGACTGCCGGAGCAAAGAACAGTGCGATGCTTATTGTCAAGATCATAGCGAAGAATGTTTTAACTTTGCACAAGAACACGGACTCATCAGTGAGGACGATCTTAAAGATATGCGTGAAGGGATGGCGCGTTTCCGCGGGGAGCTCGATAAAATGCCGCCCGAAGCCGTTGAATGCATGCGCGACGCGGCGGGGGAAGAGAATTTCAATAAAATGATTGCTGGCGAGCCGGTTTTTGATAGAAGCATAGAAGAAAAAATGAAATCATGTTTTGGCGAGATAACTGCCGGGTTCAGTCATCAGCTTGGTGATCTTCCTCCGGAAGCTGCCCAATGCATAAAAGATGCGGTTGGGGAAGATGGGCTTCAAAAATTACAAAGCGGAGATGTCAATGAAAACCTTAATTTTGAATCTTTGGAAGGTTGTTTCCAGCAGTTGCGCGCTTCATTTGGCGAAGGCAGCAATTTTGGCGTAGGAGGATTCAGTGGACCCGGGGATTGTAAAAACATGGAAGAATGTACTACGTATTGCCAAGAACACCTTGATGAATGCCAAGGATTTGGCCCTCCGGGTGGTAGCAGCGGTGGATTTAGCGGCCCGGGTGGGTGCACAGGTCCAGCAGAATGTCAGACCTATTGCATGCAAAATTATCAAGATCCGGCATGCCAGCAATTTATGCCGTCTGGTACTTCAGGCCTGCCTGCGCAGACAGACTCGCCGCCGCCGCAGGATTATCAACAACAATATCCTTCTTCGGATCAACATCAACAACAGTACCAACAAAGCCCAGGAGGAGATTACAGCGGGTTTCCGCAGGGATACTCTTCTTGGGAAGAATTTTGCAAAGCTCAACCAGACGATTCCCATTGCTCTGCATATAAATCACAAACGCCGCCGCCAACAAATTTTAGCGGTCCGGGCGGCTGTGCTAACGTGGAAGAATGCACAACGTATTGCATGCAAAATTATCAGGATCCGGCATGCCAACAGTTTATATCGTCTCCCACTTCAAGCCTGCCTGCGCAGGCAGGCTCGTTGCCACCCCCTTCTCTTATAGGCGCCGTATTTGGGCCTTGGCTTCTCCTTCTAAAATAAATACTCCTACCTTATACTATCTCGTAGGGTAGGGTGGCAGAGTGGACGATTGCACCGGTCTTGAAAACCGGAGTGTCCGCAAGGGCACCGTGAGTTCGAATCTCACCCCTACCGCAGAAAGAAACTTCCGAATCCGAAAGGTGGGAAGAAGCCCGCGCCTTCGGCGCGGGAGTGGGCAAAAGAGCCCGTCGCTTCGCGACGAATTGGGACGGGACGGGTGCGGCGAAATGGGCGGATTTGTCAAAATTGGCTTGTTTCGTATCTAAAATCCATTCCCGCAAGGGTTCGACCCAATTGTTTCTTCCGCGTTCAAAATCTTTCATTTTCTCCTTCAAAGCAGCGAGAGCGCGCATGAGGAAATCTTTTCGTTTGAGATAAACCTCTTTTGGCACATCGCCATCCAAATACGCCGAGAGCAGTTTTTCCATGCGCTCCTCGTTCGCTTTGATGCTATCGGAAAGATTTTGAACCTCGCTTTGCGACGCTCCAATTTCCTCGCGCTCCCACATTTTCACTTTATCCAACATCCAGTCGGTATAGCGATCGCAAAGCGAGATTGTTTGAAGCCGTGCACAGATTTGTCGCGTAAGTTCAATTTCCTGTAAATACGCTTGCGAACAGTGGCCGCGCTTTTTCGAGCACCGATAATAGCGATAACGACCGCCAGATTTTCCAGTCGCCCACTGCGCGGAAATCATACTGCCACACTCGGCGCATCGAAAAAGTCCAGTAAAAGGAAAATCATGCTTGATTTTCCTTTTACGCGGCCTTTCTTTCGTTTGCAATACTTTCTGCACGTCTTCAAACAATGCGGGAGTAACAATTGGCGCAAAGTTTCCATCAAACCATTCGTCCCCATGTTTGACGAAGCCGAGATAGGCACGATGAGTCAAAAGTCGTTTGATGGAAACTTTGGCAAGTGGCGTTTGGTTACGCGTCACCACGCCCAAGTCCGCCAAAAATTGCGCGAGCGAAATAAAAGTATGCGACCCTTTGGCGTATTCTTGAAAAGCCAAAGTAACCACGCGAGCATTTGTCGGATGAGGCTCAATATTTCTCACCTTCGGATTATTAGTGTAGCCAAAGGGAGCTAAATTCAACCATTCGCCTCGTCGCAATTTTTGGCGGACGCCGCGCTTGATATTGTCGGAAAGATTGTCGCTGTAATATTTAGATTGCCCGAACGCCACTTGCAACATAAAGAGCCCTTGCGGGGTTGGTTCAAACCAAAATGTCGGAAAGCGCAAAGACACAACCTTGCGAGTGTCTACGGCGTAAATGAC
>VMFT01000039.1 GCA_007376195.1 Parcubacteria group bacterium Gr01-1014_29
GGGGTCGGGCAAGCCAGAGTTATCCACTATGACCGATAACTACCAAAATCAAGAGCAAGATCGGAGAGTCGGGGATCTTGAGAAAAAAATGGACACTGTCTTTGATCACATCTCAAAAACCAATGAGGAGATGGGTCGAATCAAAACAGATGTCTCTTGGCTTACCCGATTCTTTTGGATCGTGGCAACTGCTTCGATAGGGGGTCTTATCGCGGCGTTGCTTAACTTAATAGTCACCATTAACAAATAAATTTATGAACAACGAAGAACAATTCCTCTCCGGCGCGCTTATAGATGTTCGTCCAGAAGAGGAGAAAGAAAAAGATTACCACTTCGACGAGATTGTCGCCGCCGCCAACCCTGTCAATTGGGTTGAAAAACCGCAAAGCGCGTGGCGGAAATTCCCGATCTTCAATCAAGACGGATCGGGATCGTGCGTAGCCCAAACGCTGGCAAAACTTTTGGGCATTCTCTACTGGCTCAAAAACCAGATGTATGTCCATTTTTCGGCAACGCATATCTACCAACGCCGATCAAACAAGCCTTCGGGTGGGATGGCCGGCGTGGACGCTTTCAACATCGCGCGAAAAGGCATTTCTCGGCAACGCACATCTATCAACGCCGATCAAACAAACCTTCGGGCGGCATGGCTGGCGTGGACGCTTTCAACATCGCGCGAAAAGGCGTGACGCTTGAAGAGCTTGTGCCTTCGCAAGATATGAACGATGGCCAAATGGACGGCGCCGAGATTCCGCAATACAAGCAGGATGTCGGCTCGGTATTCAAAATCGGAAATTATGTGAGTTTGCCGATAAAAGATATCGACACTATCGCTTCGGTGATTCAAACGACAAATAAAGCCGTGATGGTCTGGTTCTATTTCAAGAGCGATGAGTGGAGTGATGTGCCGACAGTAAAATATCCTGATCTGAACCTTTATGCCGGCGACACGAGTCGACATTCAGTCACGGCTGTGGACTTCACGCTTTATCAAGGCAAAAAAGCTCTCATTATTGAGGACAGCTGGGGTCAATTCTTCGGACTTAACGGCCAGCGCGTTATTACCGAGGACTTCTTCCGGGTCCGCAATTGGTTTGCGGCTTACCCGATCAACTTTGCGTTTGACGACCAGACACAACCTCAACCGCAACCAGTTCCAGTGAAGCCAAAGTATGCCTTCACAAAGCCGCTGGTTTTCATTCTGTGGGACAACGCAAAAAATCAGCCCGCAAATGCCCATAAAGTCGCGCCTTTGTCGGAACTCGATTCTTTGAGAGGTCGGAGAGTCGGAGAAAAAACAATAAAGGCGTTAAACGAAATATATTCACTATGAGTACACCAACAAGAGAGGCCCTCAAACATTTAGCTATTGTCTTTGCTTATTCCGGCGTGTCGGCAATTCTTCCGATTCTGCTGGCATGGTTGCAAAACGATCCGCGCTGGGTGATTTTGATCCCGATCATAAACTCGGTGTGGTATGCGGTATCGCGCTACCTGAAAGAGAAACAGCTGATCGAGCAAGGACAATAGGGTTAGATTATTTCGGCGGCTCATTTTTGATGATTCTGTAATTTTCCTGCAGAAACATTAAATCTTCCTCCAAACTTTGGAGTAATTTGATGTGCCAATTTTTCTTCGGCCCGCGCATGTCTTTTTCAAGAGTTTGCCGCGCCATATTAAGCACCGTGGCCAGCGTGCCGAAATAGTCGTCTTTTTCGATATGTCGCTCTAATTGCTTTTTATGCATGTTGGGGTGATGTTACCTTCGGTAGCAAGCTTTGCTCAAATCTGGTTATCCACTCCGGCATCAAACGCAAAAAGCCCACCACCAGACCGAGCCTTGCGACTCACATACGAGTTTCCCCGTATGACGCGACGAGCGAACCTGATGATGGGTTCTTTATGCTCGTCGCGATTTTCGACCATGCCACAGAAAAATCTCCGAGGGTTAGGTCATTTATATTCAATTGTGCAACATCACCATAATACCATACATGACAAAACAGGACAACCATCAGAGTTGTCCACTTAGCAAAGCTGTGGGCAAGTGGTAATATGACAAAAGAGGACAGGCAGAGTATAATGAACCTATAAGAGCATATCTGTGGAAAACTTTCTTACAATCAAAGAAGTTGCCAAAAAACTGCGCGTCAGCCAACGCTCGGTGATGCGCTATATTAAAGCGAAAAAACTCGTAGCTTCAAAAATGGGACAATGGAGAATTAAAGAAAACGACCTCGAGCTATTTTTTAAGGCAAATAGCAATAAACATAAACGAGCATGAGATACTATGGATGCAAAACTAAACTGTTAGATTTTATCGAAAAATCTACAAAAGAACTCGATCTTTACGAGGGTGCGAAGTTTTTCGATATGTTCACGGGGACCACTGCGGTTGCCAAACACTTCAAAAGATTGGGCTATACAGTTATTGCTAATGACAACCTTGAATTCTGTCATGCCTTAGCCAAGGCATACATAGAATTAAACGAGTATCCGAAGTTTAATAAGTTGAAAAAAGTTGTCGCGGATAATGCCGATCAGAATACTTATGGTAAAGTAGTCAGCCACCTCAACTCCACAGAACCAATCGAAGGATTTATATTTCAAAACTATTGCCCGGGTGGAACGAAAAACTTGAGAACTTACTTCTCTGACGAGAATGGCAAAAAGATTGATGCGATCAGGACTCAAATTCACGAGTGGAAAAAATCCAATTTGGTAACCGAGCTGGAATATTATTATTTACTCGCCGCGTTGATTGAGGGAGTGAATCTTGTCTCAAATGTTGCTGGTACTTATGCCGCATGTTTAAAAACATGGGATAAGCGCGCGCTAAAACCTTTGACATTGACCCCGCCAGAAGTCATACCCAGCAAGAGGATGAACAAGGCGTTTAGGATGGACGCAAACGAAATAGTCGAAAAAGTTTCAACGGACATTCTATACTTAGACCCTCCTTATAATGTCCGTCAATTTGCATCGAACTATTTTCTACTCGAATTAATAGCAGAAGGATGGTTTGATAAAGAAATCAAAATTGATCCGAAAAGCAAGACCGGCGTTTATTTCGATGGGTCAAAGAAATCTCTCTATTGCCAAAAAGCGACTGCGCCCGAAATCTTTGCCGACTTGATTAGGAAAGCGAAGGCGCGTCACATTCTTTTGAGTTATAACAATGAAGGCATAATCTCGGAAAAGCATATTAAGAAAACGCTCTCTGAGAAGGGAGAACTGCTTCGTCGTGAACAGAACCATAAAAGGTACCGAAGTATTAATCAGACCGAGAATGACCCCGACTCCGTTAATGAAAGATTGTATGTTGTCAGCGTGAACGGAATAAAGGATCGCTTCAATCGATTGAATGGAGCTAAGTGGTTACAGCACTCCTTCAGTATTTGGCGCGACACATCGAAAAATGCGGAGGAGCTGGCGCTTCATCACCCGGCCATATTTCCGATTTCATTGGCCGAGCGCTTAATAGATATCTTTACCGACAAAAAGGATGCAGTGGTTCTTGATCCGATGGTGGGGAGCGGTAGTGTTGTTATCGCGGCATTAAAGAAAGGCCGAAAAGCTATCGGGGTTGATTTGAGTAAAGAGTACATTCAGCTCGCCAAACAGAGGTTGGGAACTCACTACAAAGAATTTGATGATAAGAAACGGTACAAACTTGTGGTGGGAAATGCGTTGGATTTGCACAAGTATGTAGAACCGAATTCCGTGAGATTATGCGTTACCTCTCCGCCGTACTGGGATATTCTGAATGAAAAAAGAACTGCGGATCAGAAAGAGAACATCAATTACAGCGACAGCAAGAAAGATTTGGGGAATCTGAGTGATTATAATCAGTTTCTCGATTCGCTCAAGTCGGTTTTCTCCAAAGTACATGAATCGTTGCAAGACAACGGGTTTTGTGCTGTAATTGTCATGGACATCAGGAAGAAATCTCACTTCTATCCTTTTCACGCTGATCTCACAAATAAGTTAACCGACATCGGCTTTAAGTTGCGGGATATTATGATTTGGGATCGGCAGAAAGAATACAACAATTTAAAACCGCTTGGTTATCCATATAGCTTTATTGTGAACAAGGTTCACGAATATATATTAATTTTCGAAAAATCAAATGGACAGATCAAATAAAATATCAGATTTTCTCAACGAGGATATCGCATACCTTCTCGGATTGATTGTCGGGAAGGGCGTTTTTGTTCGTGAGGGCCAAGTGCGCCGTCTCGTGATTACATTTCCATATAAGAGTTTGGTTGCCGAAGGATACAAGGGCACCTATGACAAGCCTCTGGAATTATCGAGTAGCTTGGATACAGTCGTAAATCGAATCCGAAAATACGGTTTTGATGTTGCCAAGGAAAACACAAATAAAAACGATGTTGCATTGGTAATCACATGGCATCGTGAGGATCTGTCATGGCAGATTTTGAAATATCTTTTGAATGATGAATTTACGGACTTCCATTCGTTTAGAATTCCCAGGGCAATTTTTGAGTCGGATCGGGAAATCCAAAAAGAGTTTTTGAGAGGGTATTTTGATACAACCGGCCATATCAGAAAATCGAACGCGGCCTTTGGTAAAGAAGATCAGCATCGTGTGTATCTTGAAGTCGATCAACGGAACTGGTTGCTTATAGCTGATTTGGCAAAATTGCTCGGAAATATAGGCGTATCGATACATACAGTTGATTTTGGGCATCCGAATTTTCGGGACCCCGAGCTAAAGAAGGCAAAAGGATTCTGGGCAAAAGAGCACCAGCTCAAGATATATGCGAATCAATTTGCCAAAATCGGTTCTTATTTGAGACACAAGGACGAAGTGTTAAAAGAATTGGCCGATAAGAATAGCCCTAATCTTGGAGAGGGGGATGAAGAAAGGGAGTCACGAGTGAAAGAAAAGCCGGCTAACACCGAGGAGAGTTCAGAAAAACTTCCCGAATTCTTGCGTGGAAAACATTTTAATCACTGGAAAGAACTTCTTGATTACCTAATAACTACTGCGGAACATGTCTAATAATAACGAAAAGGTTTCAAAACAAGAGCTTGCTTTGTACGAGCCAATGAAGCATTGGTTTCTTGAATATTTTCAAAACAAAAATCATGGCTTAAAAATTGAGGTGTTCGATGTCCACAAGTATTATTTGAGTGATTTTTTTGCAAAAGCAAAATTCAAAAAAGATTTCCCAGATTATTCTACATACAAAATCAAAGTTGACTTACTTGGTGTTATAGAAAGAAATGACCATTACGAATTAATTTTTATAGAAGTGAAAGATGGTGACTTAAATTTTTCTAACCTCGCTCAACTGCTTGTTTATTCAAAGTTGGTGCGGCCAGTACAGTCAATACTTATATCGCCGCAAGGGCCGAGTACGCATCTCAACGATATTGTGAATAAGTACCATAGAATGGATATGCTTGAATACATGCCCAACCGCAGAATCCAGTTAGCTAAATGGGATTCACATCGCGGGGCAATTTTGCTTTAATCCCCTTGAAAATTATCGTCAAGTTGATGTGCCCGAATAGATCGGGCAATTTTTTATGGCAAAAATGAGATGAAGAAAAGATAAAAAATAAGTTAGATAAAAATAAAGCCGACAATTGATTCTCTGGATGAAGTAAAGTACGATATTGTAAAAGAAAAAACCAAGAGAATTACCTAAACCATCTTAATGATTTATTGAGATGGCATGGTGAGAATCGCGACGAGCATAGAGAACCCATCATTGAGTCGTTTCCGCATATTACTGATGAGTTGATATGCGGTCAGGCGATTTGCAGGTGATGGGTTTTTTCTATGAAAGATCATGGACAGGAAAGTTTTTATTAAATCTTGCTATGATGTGAAAAATTATGAATCTCGGCGACGCGACCCAACCTTTTGTTTTATTTGGAGAAAAAGTAAATTCAATCCTTGATCTTTTTTCGTCTCTCTCTCTCTCTCTCTCTCTGCAAGCCTTTCTTATGGAAAAATTTGGGGAGAGAGATCACGCCCCGGATGTATTAAAAAAGAGCACGCAAAATTTAAATCCCTGATGTGTTTATGTATGAAAACACATCAAAAGGTCGAGGGGTTGGGCAAAAAAGTTATCCACAGGTTGGGTCTTGCGGGGTGTTGTGGTTGTGTAGTATTGTTTAACCATAGAGTACATTGGATAATTTTTTCAAGCTTTAATTTTGCGTGCTACGGCCCGCGAAAGACCTCTACTACGGTAGACCATCTTTCGCGGGCCTTTTGTTTTATATGAATAAAATACACGCACCAATTGAAAAAGAATCGCCGCTGATCCACTGCAAAAACTGCCGCGGTCTTTTGGTAAAGGACATGAAGACAGATGAGATGGATGGCACCGCTTCCTTCTTAATGAAATGTCCTCATTGCAACAATGACTGCATGGTCACCATAAAGATTTCCAAGCATCCTTCTGTCGAAATTAATTAAATTGATAAATTTTGCGTCACTACCATTATGAGTTTCCTGTCCAAAAACAACATACACTTGCGAGCCGGGCACTATCGAATCTCGGATATTGCCACCCAAGTTGATCGTTCAATCACTGCGTTATGCCGTTGGGAAAAAGAGGGAGTGATACCAAAAGCAAAGAGAGACAGCAGGGGTTGGAGAGTGTATACGGAAAACCAGGTCGAAGAAATTATCCAACTCATCAAAAAAATTAAATTAAAATAAAAATTGCTTGGATTGCGAAATTACAAAACTATGACTACACACAACAAAAAGGTAATTATTTCTAAAATTGTTTCTATTATTATGGTTGCGGGGATGCTTTTGACGTCTCTTCCCGCGCCGGCGTTTGCCGTTATTTACCAGCCGGGCGAGACGTTGAATCCAGGATGTGCGCCCACAGACCAAAATTGTAATGTAGTAACTCCGGTTTCTGTCGCAACATCCACGCCAGGACTTGCGGCGGGTTCGCTCATTTATTTGCAAGCCGTTACGGCTTCAAGTACAAGCTGGCTTGCGATACCGATCGGCACGAATAATCAGATGCTCACCATAAACGCGAGTGGAACGCCCGCGTGGTCAACATTTTCTGTAGCAACTACGACAATAAATAGCGTTTCCGGACCCGCGTTCACCTTTAATGTGGGAACGACCGGAACAGATTTTGCTATTGCCACTTCCTCGAGTGGCTTAACATTCAATCTTCCAAACGCCTCGGCAACGGCGCGGGGATTGGTTTCTACGGGCACGCAAACGTTTGCCGGAGATAAAACTTTCAGTGGCTCGCTCACGGCCGCTACCTCAACGCTCGCGTCGCTTTCGGTAACTGGTAATACCACGCTTGGGGATGCAAGTTCAGATGCGCTCACGATTAACGGCACTGCGGTATCAATCCCCAACAATCTCAATTTTGATTCAAATACTTTATATATTGATGCCGTAAATGATCGTATCGGCATCGGCACTTCAACGCCGAGCGCCAAACTCGCGGTCTCCGGTGGTTTTAGCGTGTTTGGACAGGTTCAAACCGGCACCCAAACCAACCCCGGCCTCGTCTCAACCGGCGGCACCGTGCTCGGCACGGCAGTCGGCGGCACTGACACGGTCATTCAATACAACGGTAGCGGCAC
>VMFT01000013.1 GCA_007376195.1 Parcubacteria group bacterium Gr01-1014_29
TTGTTGATTGAAGATCAATCTAGCACAAGGATTGTTACGATTGAAAATGCTGGCACGGCCAATAGTCTGTATATAAAATCAACCGGCAACGTCGGCATTGGGACGACAGGGGCTCTGGAGAAACTGGATGTCGACAGGGGTGCAACCCACGGTGTCACCGCCCTTTTCCAGAGCGGCGACGCACAGCGGTTCCAGGTCAGGCTTGGTTCCCACACCACGTCGGCTCAGCCGTTTGTGCAAGCATGGAGAGGGGGAACGGTCAACGCGGCTCAGAGTTTGTTACTCAACCCAGACGGCGGCAACGTCGGCATCGGGACGACGGGCCCGCTGACGAAGTTACATGTTGCTGCGGGAGGATCACCAGAGATCAGTATAGAAGGTACAGACGCGCCCGGGCGGAGATGGTCATTGCAAACAGATTCTGCCGGCTCCTTCCAGATTATAGATAGAACTGCCGGTCTTAACCGGATGTTTTTCACAACTGCCGGCAACGTCGGCATAGGGACGACGAATCCTGGGAACAACTGGCCTGTCAGTAACTCGGAGACAAAATTAGATGTTAATGGCGAGATTCGCGGCAAGAAAGTATTTAACGCTGTTTATGCACCATAGCTTAGTAAAATGTAACAGGCATCTTGCAGTAATCGGCGCGATGACTTTTCTCGCCGCTGTTCTCGGCGGATTTGTGTTTTTGTCCGAAATTCCGAAAGCACAAGCGGCTGTTCTTGAACTTCACGGCTGGGCGTGGTCTTCAAATATCGGCTGGGTGAGTTTTAATTGCGAAGACGTTAGCGCGTGCGGTACTACAAATTACCAAGTTACGTTTGATGATGCATCTGGTGTTCTTTCCGGCTTTGCATGGTCGTCAAGCATCGGGTGGATTAATTTTGCTCCTAATCTTTCTGGGGCGCCTGATGCCGCAGGTTTTGCTCGCGTTTCTAACTTTGGCAACGGTCGGGTTGTCGGATGGGTGCGCGCGTGTTCTGTTTTTGTTTCCGGATGTTCCGGCGCTCTAAAAAGCAACACCGAGCGCGGCGGCTGGGACGGATGGATTAAGTTATCGGGGACAAATCATGTGTCCCCCGATCTTACGGGGAACGGCGGCGTAACGTATGATGCCGCAGCAAGCGCATTTAAGGGGTTTGCCTGGGGAAGCGACGTAATTGGTTGGCTCAATTTCAATCAAGTAACGCTCACGGCGCCGCTATCTCTTCCGGAGGCGGATATTAAGGCGAATGGAGTTGACGGACCGATAAATATCTCGTCTGGTGCGTCTGCCACGCTTACTTGGTGCGGATCTCCGGCTTCTCCGTGCGCGAATGCGGATTCTTGTTCGGTCTCGCCAGGCGGATTTACCGGCACTTCGGGAACAGAGTCCACCGGCTCACTTACAACATCGCGGACATACACGCTAACATGCACGAATGTGTCCGGCTCCACGTCAGATTCAGTAACAGTGAATGTAGGGGTAAACGCGCCGCCTGTTGCCGATGCCGGACCGAATCAAACGGTAGCTACCGGCGGGCTTGTCGGGCTCGATGGGAGCGCGTCATCTGATCCGGACGGCGACCCTCTGACACACAGCTGGGCATTTATAACGAGACCCGTTGGGAGTGCAGCGACGCTTTCTAGCTCGAATTCAGTAACACCTGCGTTTACGGCCGATCTTGAGGGAACATATCAAATTCGTCTCACGGTAAACGACGGCGCGTTGAGTGATTTTGATGACGTGATAGTTACTGCCATTACGCCTTCTTCCACATTTACCCTTTCCTGCGCTGATACGGTTACCTTTTGGCCGTCGAGCCCCACTCTTGATACCGATCCACCATGTGATCTTATGGTCAATTTCTCGCCGGCGCTTTCTTCAAAGTCCACGGAAGCGACTCTTACTATTAGTTCTGTTCCCTTAGGCAGTTTCACCAGCGATATTGAGTTTGATGTCCTTCAAGTGCAAGAACTTCAACCTGCAGATATATGGCCAGCGGCGAGCGGTGTAGTGATGTCACCCTCCCGCTATGGCGAAGTTTACAACAACGTGGAACAACCAACGTTTACGGCAACAAGCCCGTATTCTCCCTTACCATTCAAATTAAAGGTGAGCAAATTTGAAGCGGATCCTGATGTAGACAGAATCTTTACCGTTACGTTACAAGCAAGCGGTGGAAGTCCTGTCCAAACCAAGACGTTAGATCTCCGACTTACGCTCAAAGCAACTGCCCCCGGCTTCGGCGAGTGATAAAATCTAAACAGTATGACACGTGGATTCACAATCATAGAATTGCTGGTGGTGATAGGCATTATGACGGTTATTACTTCTACGATGCTTATGAACTATCCGGAGTTTTCACGGCGGCTCGCTATTGAACGCGAAGCGCAGATCGCGGCGCTCGCGTTACGCGAAGCGGAAGAGCGCGCTATTCGTACCCAGCAGGCAGGCGGAACGTTTTTTACTCCATTCGGCGTACATTTTGATCTTGCGAGTCCCAAGGAATATGTTCTTTTTGCAGATACGAAGCGAAGCACTACTATACCTGCGGGCGAAAGCGATTTTTATGATTCGGGAGAAGCTTTGGAGACTATGGTCATGGGGCGTGATGTACGCGTAAAAGATATCTGTCAGCATGAGAAAAACGTACCGGCAAATTGTGATATTGATTCGTTGAGCATAGTGTTTTACCGGCCTGCTCCGTTGATAAAAGTTAACGGAAAAACGAGCGGTAATCCGCCGGTAGATTTGGGGGTTCCGGATTTTGAAATTCATGTAGGAACGGAAGAACCCGATAATGAGCAGACAATCGTCGTATGGACCACCGGCGCTATTTCTATTGAAGATTAAATTATGAAGAAAGGCTTTACCCTCATTGAAACGCTTGTTGCTATCTTACTGTTAAGCTTGATGTTGACGGGCGCTTCTGCCTTGATTCAACAAGCCCTGCAGGCCTCCTCAAAAATCAAAAACGACACAACGGCGGTTTTCCTTTCCCAAGAAGCTTTTGAGTTGGTGCGCTACCAGCGAGATACCAACAAGTTAGGCGGTAATCCATGGATGGATGGTTTACAACCCGGACCTCCCTGCGGAACTGCTAATGGATGTATTGCACGTATCAACTCATCAACAGGCGCGGTTACATTTTCTGCGTGCGGAGGGGGCGGATGTCCATTTCTTATGTTTGACCCCACAGCAAAGATTTACAATTATTCCGGTTCGCAAACTACACCATATCAGCGCACTATCAAGATACAAAGTGTGGGCGGGCCAAATCCGGAAGTGCGGGTGCAGGTTACGATGGCATGGACCACTATATTCGGGTCGCGCAGTTATGTGTGGGAAGAAAATTTATTGGATTGGCAATGATGATGAAAAGAAGAAACGGCACAAAAGGATTTACCCTGCTTGAGATGATTGTCGCGGTGGGGATTTTTAGCATGGTTGCCGTGCTTGCGAGCGGGAGCGCGTTCCTGTTTCATCGGCTGCAGCGCAAAGCCATAAACGCCCAAAATGTGCACGATAATATCCGTTTCGCGCTTGATACCATGGCGCGCGAGATCCGCACAGGCGACAAATTTTGTCACGTATCCTTACCTACTGGATGCGTTAATGTAAGCGCTCCGTCACTTAACTGCTCATGGGCAAGCGGCGGATGCACCCAATTTTCATTTCGCGAATCGCTTGCCGACACGCCCAACATTGCGTATCGGCTGAATACGGGCGCTCCCGGCGGGGGAGCAATTCAAAAATCAACCGATGGCGGGGTACAGTGGTATTATATTACCGATCCCGAGCGCACCATCTCCACGCTCCGGTTTTACGCAAGCGGTATTACAGCGTTTCCCGATGAAGAACAAGAACGAGTAACGATTGTTATAGAAGTGAAGTCGGCGTATTTGGCAAAACCGGGTGAGGAGTCAAGGTTGTTACTGCAAACTACTGTCACAAAGCGTAAGGCATTGTAATGAACACATGAAGCGTATCAGCAAACAATATAGTACAAAGTCGGGGGTGGCGCTCTATCTTGCGGTACTCATAGGGACTATTGTAATGGCAACCGGCATGGGGGTCTCTACTATATTTTATCGGGAGCTTCGTATTTCACGTGTCCTGTTTCCTTCGTTCCTCGCCTTTTATGCGGCTGATACCGGCGCTGAATGCGCACTGTATCATGATTTGCAGCAGGATGTATTCGATGAAACAGCTCCTCCTGGCACTTTTACCATAACGTGTAACGGCGGCACCAGAACGGTAACGCATACGGAACCGGTGGTTGGTATTGACCGTTTTACGTTTAATTTTGAACTGACGAGCATGGCGGGGAATGCGTGTGTGGATGTCCGGGTGAAAAAAGAAACCATCGGAGGTGTTCCGTGTACACGGATAGACTCCTATGGAAGAAATGCCGTATGCGCTAGTTCTGCCGCTACGGTGGAGCGCCGTCTTCTAAGCATTGACCCGGAATCGTGTCTTATTATTGAATGACAATACTGTCGAAAGTCGGACTTCCGATATTCGATTGAGACGGATGATAGTCCATGGTACCATGGTCTCATATGACTAAGCGTGAAGCGGCAGAGCGGATAAAGAATCTTCGCAAAACAATTACCTATCATCGCTATCTCTATCATGTGCTTGACCGGCAGGGAATTTCTGATGCGGTTTTGGATTCACTCAAACATGAGTTAAAAATGCTGGAAGATCAGTTTCCCGATCTTATAACTCTTGATTCTCCCACCCAGCGCGTAGCTGGAGAGGTGTTGGATAAGTTCGAGAAAGTGCGGCACGCGGTTCCCATGCTTTCGCTGGAAGACGTGTTTTCGGAGGACGAGTTTTCCAGCTGGGTAGGACGAATCCAAAAAATAGCCGGAATCGCCGGAAGTTCCACTTCCGGCGATTTTCCGGAAGTGGAACTTCCGGCGATTTTTGCCGAGTTAAAGTTTGACGGGCTTGCGGTCAGCCTCATATATGAAAAAGGAATTTTCGTGAAAGGCGCTACACGGGGAGATGGAAAGATAGGAGAAGATGTTACGCAAAATTTGAAAACAATTGAATCCATCCCGTTGCGTTTGGAATTGCATCGGGCGTTTTCCGGCCGTCTTTCCCCTTACGCGGAAAACGTGCAAAGAGGGCTGGCGTCAGGCAGAATAGAAGTTCGCGGAGAAGCCATAATCACGAAAAAAACTTTTGATGCAATTAACGCTGCGCAAAAAAAGAAAGGAGAGAAACTCTATGCGAATCCTCGGAATTTGGCGGCGGGCTCAATTCGTCAGCTTGACCCTGCAATTACCGCTTCGCGTCATCTCGATTTTTTTGCCTATGATCTTGTAACGGACTTCGGTCAAAAAACGCATAGCGAGGAGCATGATTTGCTTGGGCTGTTGGGATTTAAGTCTGATGGACAGGCGAAGCGCCTGCCGGACGCGCGCGCTGTGTTCAAGTTCCACGGCAGTATTGCAAAGAAGCGCGAGAAGCTCGCGTACCATGTGGATGGCATTGTTGTGCAGATTGATGACAATGCTTTGTTCCAGAAATTGGGCGTGGTGGGGAAAGCGCCGCGCGGAGCTGTTGCTTTCAAATTTGCGCCGGAGGAAGCAACAACGCGTGTTCTGGATATTCGCTTACAAGTGGGGCGTACGGGGGTATTAACGCCCGTTGCCCATCTGGAACCGGTGCGTATTGGCGGCGTCGTGATAAGCCGCGCCACGCTTCACAATATGGACGAAATACAGCGTCTCGGTGTTAAAGTTGGAGATACAATAGTAGTGGGGCGCGCGGGAGACGTGATTCCCGATGTACGCGCGGTACTGAAGGATCTTCGTACGGGGAAAGAAAAGGCATTTCGTATGCCAAAAAAGTGTCCCGTTTGCGAGGGGGTGGTAAAACGAAACGAGGATGAGGTCGCGTATAGATGTACTAACAAAAATTGTCCCGCGTTACAACGCGAAGGATTGTATCACTTCGTTTCTAAAAAAGCGTTTGATATTGATGGGCTTGGCCCGAAAACGATTGATGTTTTGTTGGACCAAGGGCTTATTCAGGATGCCGCGGATTTGTTTGATCTTATCCAAGGAGATTTAGTACCCCTTCGGCGGTTTGGAGAAAAATCGGCATCTAATTTGCTGAACGCAATTCAAATGCAGAAACAAGTTTCTCTTCCGCGATTTCTTTATGCGCTTGGCATTTTACACGTTGGCGAAGAAAACGCACTGCTTTTAACAAAGTATATTTCTACTCACTACTCACGACTCGCTACTCGCTATAAACTTTCAAAAATTGCCGCGAGGATAGAAGGTCTCACCGAGAACGATTTGAAGCATATAGATGGTGTGGGGGATAAAGTTGCCGAAAGCATCCATTCATGGTTTCATGACAAGTATAATCTCGCGTTCCTCAATAAACTTGATCGGGCAGGCATCACTGTTACAGTACCCAAGTTTCATCCCGGTTACACCGGGACAGGTTTCAGGTTTCAGGGTCAAACATTTATCTTTACCGGCGAGCTGGAGAATATGACTCGCGATGAAGCAAAGGAAAAAGTTCGATTGCTTGGCGGGAATGTCTCTGAGTCGGTATCTAAAAAAACGAGCTATGTAGTGGCAGGCGAAAACCCAGGATCCAAGTTTGAAAAGGCAAAGAAACTGGGAGTAAAAACAATTACTGAAACAGATTTTTTAAAGTTATTACAGATAATGTAAAATATTAAAATTTGAAAATGATAACGAAACATGACATTCAAAAACTTGCTATCCTTGCCCGCATTGACGTTTCAGACACAGAGGTTGAACATCTTCAGCGCGACTTGGAGCGTGTTTTGGGGTATGTAGAAAAGCTGAATCAGGCGGAAACAGGCGCCGTAGATCCGCTTACGCATGTGTTGGGGAGCGTAAACGTAACACGTTCTGACAATGAGAGTAGCTCTCGGTATGAGTATGGTGGTGTACTCGTTGAAGCCGCCCCGCAACATAAAGACGGATATGTAGCTGTGCGATCGATATGGAATGGCAAGCGATGACAATACGGCAGGCGCGCGATATGATTGCGCGTCGCGAGACAACAGTGCATGATCTTACGGATCATGCCCTTAAAGCCATACGCACGCATGATGGCGCCATTCATGCTTTTTTGGATGTGTATGAAGAAGAACTGACTAGACACTCGGTGTCTAGTCAGTTTGGTATTGAAGGTGCACTGCTTGCAGGCATACCTATCGCAATAAAAGACAATATTCTCATTGCAGGTAAGAAAGCAACTGCTGGCTCAAAAATGCTCGAAACATATGAGGCCGCGTATGATGCTACGGTCATTACAAAACTGAAAGAGGCGGGGGCTGTGTTTATAGGAAAGACAAATATGGATGAGTTCGCGATGGGGTCCTCTACCGAGAACTCGGCGTTTGGCCCCACGAAAAATCCGCATGATCCCGCGCGCGTGCCGGGCGGGTCCTCGGGTGGGTCGGCGGCGGCGGTGGCGGCTGGCGAATGCATCGCGGCCTTGGGGTCTGACACGGGCGGTTCTATTAGACAGCCAGCGGCGTTTTGCGGTGTGGTGGGGTTAAAGCCAACCTATGGCGCGGTATCCAGAAATGGGCTTATTGCCATGGCTTCTTCTCTTGATGTCATTGGTCCCATTACAAAGACCGTGGAGGACGCGGAAATTATGTTTAACGTTATAAAAGGAAAAGATCCGTTGGATTCCACAACTGTTGAATTACATAACATGGAACATGGAGCATGGAACAAAGAGAAAAAACTTAGGATCGGGGTACCGAAGGAATATTTTGGTGAAGGATTGCATCCAGAAGTAAAACAGGCTGTCGAAGCCGCTTTAAAAATGCTTCATGATTCAGGATTCAGGATTCATGATATTAGTTTGCCTCATTCCGACTACGCACTTGCCGCGTACTATATTATTATGCCAGCGGAAATTTCGGCGAATCTCGCGCGACTTGACGGCATTCGCTATGGTCTTTCAAAGGATGCCGATGATCTATTAGGGGTGTATATGAAATCGCGCCGCGCGGGGTTTGGCGCAGAAGTGCGCCGCCGGATTATATTGGGAACATATGTGCTTTCCGCGGGGTATTACGACGCGTATTACACGAAAGCGCAACAAGTGCGCTCGCTCATAAAGCGTGATTTTGAAAAAGCATTTGAGGAAGTGGATGTGATTGTGTCTCCCACCACACCAACGCCTGCGTTTAAGTTCGGCGAAAAATCAAACGATCCCGTTGAAATGTATCTCTCTGATATTTACACGGTGTCCGCAAACCTCGCAGGCATTCCCGCGCTTTCCGTTCCATGCGGCGTCTCAAAAGACGGGCTTCCCATCGGCATCCAATTCATGGGGCGGTGGTTTGAGGAGGAAATATTATTTGAAGTTGGGAAGGAGGTGGAGAAGATGATATAAAAATAAGTTAATCCCTTTGGGAGTCCTTCGGCTTCGCTCAGGACACTCAAATTTGGAATCAAAAATCCCAGCTAGTAACACTGGAATTTTTGAGCAAATTTGGTGCGCGGACGACCGGACTTGAACCGGCAACCTTTCGCGTGACAGGCGAATGCTCTAACCAATTGAGCTACGTCCGCAGAATTTTGGTGCGGGGCGGGCAAGGAGCCGACTACTCCAGGCTGGTCCGCGGGCCCACAACTTCTCCATTGTAGCATCAAAATTTATTTTTTCAAGCGTCAAAACAGGCTATCTTGTTGTGCTTTCGGTTCTTCTTTCACGGGGTCATACGGTTGAGCTTCGGCTCTATTTTCAAAAGGCATAGTCCCGGTTGCAAGAATATGCGGCAGTTTGTGAAAATCTTTACGCAAATCTTCGAGTACGGCAGTGGACCGGAGAGCTGCCGCAGGATGATACAAAGGATATATTAATTGCTCGCTTGCTTTTAATAACCTCCCATGATCGCGCGATATTTTTGTTTCCGGCAAAAAGTAGTTCATGGAGAACCGGCCGAGCGTTGCGATTGTTTTTGGCTGTAAAATTTCTATTTGCCGTTTCAAGTACGGCGCGTATACTTCAATTTCTTCCGGCAAGGGGTCGCGGTTTTCGGGCGGCCGCCGTTTTACAATGTTTGTAATATACACGGATTCCCGCGGCCAGTTAATTTCACCAAGGAGCTTATCTAACAGTTGTCCAGCAAGGCCCACAAATGGGCGCTGTTGTTGGTTTTCGTGGAACCCAGGAGCTTCGCCGATAAATAATACTTCTGCATCGGCGTCCCCTTCGCCAAATACGAAATTCGCTGTATCCGAAAGGGGAAGAGTTGTATTTTCCTCCATTTCTTTTTTAAGTTCGTCAAGAAGTTGTTGTTTGGTCGGCATAAGTTTAAATAAAGCTCGCGTAAGCAAGAATTAAAGCGATAACAAGGCCGAGTGCTACTCCCGAAAAGATTTCAAGAAATGTGTGCCCGCTTAGGTTCAATAGCAATCCGTCCTTACTTATTTTCTTTAGAGCAGGGTTGTTGCTTTGATCAAAATAACGTTGAATCATGAGTTGCTGTTTATAATTATCTGCAAGGTTGTACATAATAAGAAGAGCAACCACTAGACAAAACCCAAAGATGGCGTCAAATCCGCGGTCGTGCCATAGGAGAGAAAGCGTTACAGTGAGCATTGCCGAATGAGTGCTTGGCGCTCCTCCAGCCCACATGTAAGTCCAGAACATAGTTTCGAACTCTTTTCTATCTTTTTTCAAAAGAACACTGCCAAATTTAATTGTTTGGCTTATTACCCATGTGGCAAGTGGAATGATAATAAATTTCATATTAGTGCCAGGGGTGGGATTCCTCTTCCTCCAAAATTTTGCAGCGTTCCGGTAAAACGGAACAGGCAAAATTTTTCCCCCAGAGCCCGGGTCTTTGAAAACATGAAGCAGTTCATGTTTTCAAAGTACCCTTCGAATCCCCATCTATAGATGTGCCAGGGGTGGGATTCGAACCCACGACCCCCGCTTTATGAGTGCGGTGCTCTTACCAACTGAGCTACCCTGACGTAATGTGTAACGGGATGAAAATCCCTGTTCAATAATAATAGCAAATTTGGAACAAAATTCAATGTATGATATACCTTTTTTATTGAACTCATAGCGAGTTTCTCCTGTTCTTTCATTCCAGCCTTTTGAGTGGTAAACTAACAATGGGTTAGATTAAAAATCTTGGTGGACAAATTGCAATCCAGCACAAAGCGGAAAGGTGCGTGAGTGGTTTAAACGGCAGTCCTGGAAAGACTGTGTGCCAGCAATGGTACCGCGAGTTCGAATCTCGCCCTTTCCGCTTTGTCCGGGATACAAAGCTGAATCATGTACATAAATCATGCTGACGGTGAGAACAAAAACCTCCTTTGGTTTGTATTATGCTAATGTATGCTACAATAGACCTCGTGGGTCTTTTTGTAAACATTTCCTCATATATCAAAGTTTTTATGCTCGCGGCGGCGCTGATGATCGGTGTTGTGTATGTATACGCGGCATCTCCTTTACCCGAGTCCGGTCTTACACCGGAAAGTCCTTTTTATTTTCTTGATATTTGGGACGAAACTGTGCGATTGTTTTTTACGCGTTCGGATTCCGTGCGTCTTACACGTTATATTCAACGTGTATCCGAACGGTTGAGCGAAACAGATAAGCTCGCGGGGCGCGGCATCGCAGCCACCCAAAAAGCGCTTGAGCTCTACCGTGCCGATCTGCCGCAGATGTATGCGGTGGCGGAGCGCATGGATAATCGCGAGCGTATCGCGAATGTATTACGTATGGCAACAGATCACCTTGCTGTCCTTGACCATATTTCTGAACGCACCGATGTTGAAAAAAAGCGTTTCGTACTCGCCACAAAGGAATTCGTCATAAACCAACAGCTCCAAACATTAGAGTCCTTTGAGCGCGTAAATGCTGAAGAGGCATACCGTATATATGCTGACGCGCTCGAACGGCGCATGGCGCGGCTGCGCGAAGTTGCCATAGATAAACAAAACAACAATGAGGCTCTGCGTGAATACGCGGCGTATCTTTCGGAATTGGAAAAAATACTTCGCGAATGGGAAACCCTGACAGTAAATGGATTGCCGCCAGCAACATTTCTTGAAGTCACTGTGCGCGGACACGAGGCCACGCTTCTTGGTCCGGTATTTGAACGCGTCTCGCCGATACTCAATAGCGAACTATTGCTCGCTATAAATTATGTGCGCGGGCTTTCTGGATTGGCTCCCCTGGAAAAACTTCCCCCACGTGCGCCTTACACGATGCCTGAAGATGAAAAAGACGCAGTGATACCAGGTATGCCTCTGCCAACTCCCATTCCAAGCCCTCAACCTATTCCTATTCCGCAACCAATACCGGAACAAACTCCAACTCCCGCACCTTCACCGGCTCCAACCGTATTATTATCAAGGAGTCCCTCAACGATCTCGCAAGGGAATTCTTCCACACTTTCTTGGTCTTCTACGAATACTACCAGTTGTACTGCAAGCGGAGGATGGAGCGGTCCGAAAGCAACCTCCGGTTCATTAGTAGTAACACCATCTTTAACTACGGTCTACACTATTTCATGTACCGGTGCGGGGGGAAATTTATCACGCAGCACAACAATTACTGTTACTACATTGTCCCTTCCTCCTCCTCCACCCCCGCCAGCATTTTGACTGTTCACGCATCCTTTGATAGTATAGATATATGAATCTTCAGAAAGGAAATATTTTTATTATAGCCCTTGTAATAATTATAATTATTGCCGGTTTTGGTATATTTCTGTACCGCGGTGCGGCGCTTCAACAAAAAGCATTAACCGACGATATTCCTCCTCCGCCTCCGTTGCCCACTCTTAAAGATCTTAATTCTCAACTTCGTCTGGTAAAGCTTGATCCTGTCAACAATAGCGGCGCGGATGGTGTTGCTATTATTTCTCGCGAAGATAAGGGGATATCCGTGCAGATTGAACTTACACCTGTGTCAGACGTGTCGCGCCTGGCGCATATCCACAGCGGCACATGCGCGACGTTAGGCGGCATTGTTTATGGTCTCACCAACGTTGAGAATGGCAAATCTTTTACGGCGCTGGAGACATCATTTGCCGATGTTACGAGCGGCTTCCCGCGTGTGGTTGCGGTGCATGCCAGCGCGTCATTGCCGTCGGCTCCCATTGCGTGCGGTCAGATACCAGAAATCGCGCCGCCCGTGGAGGTTGGCGCCGAAGACAAAATGATACAGCCACCGGATGGGGAAGATGGTGTTGTTGAGGCGCGGCCTCTAAAAGAAATTGCGATCACAGGTAAGAATTTTGAATTTTCCCAAAAGGAAATTCGCGTAAAGAAGGGGGATTTTGTTCGTATCAATTTTTCGAGCACGGATGGGCTCCATGACTGGGTCGTGGACGAGTTTAACGCAAAGACTACGCAGGTAAACACAGGGCAAAGTTCATCGGTTGATTTTGTCGCTGACAAAGCTGGAACGTTTGAGTTTTACTGTGGTGTGGGCACCCATCGTAAGATGGGCATGATCGGGAAACTAATTGTAGAAGAGTAGATCAA
Organism: Parcubacteria group bacterium Gr01-1014_29; assembly: GCA_007376195.1. Classification (GTDB taxonomy): domain Bacteria; phylum Patescibacteriota; class Minisyncoccia; order Ryanbacterales; family 2-02-FULL-48-12; genus VMFT01. The sequence continues at coordinate 12,520 of VMFT01000013.1, forward strand.
AAATTCTATGAACACGAATAATAAAATAATCTGGGGGGTTGTGGGGGTGATGGTGCTTGTTGCAGGCGCGTGGCTGTTTTTTCGCAATAAAAAAGAACCCGCAGCTAAACCGCTTGCCGAAAAAGCGGTCGGTGTGCACTACGCGGGCGGTGGGGTTCATGTGGTGGAAGGAACAGTCGCGCTGCCAAATCCTTGTTATGCGCTGTCAGTTGCGGTGGAGAAGCGGGGGTCAAGCCCCGAAAAGGTATTGCTGCGTTTTACCGCAACGCCAACGGCGGATGTCTGTGCCGAGGTGATATACAGCGCGCCGTTTCGGGCAACATTTGATGCCGCCGACAATGCCGAGCTTTCGGCAACAATCAATGACATCCCCATAGCGCTTGATCTTGAGCCGAGAGCGCGTGTAAGTGCTGATGCGAGAAGCATTTTTTCGCTTACACAAGGGGAAGAGCGATGGGTGGAAGACATGCTTATTACGTTTACCGGGGTGGAAGACGATAGCCGGTGTCCGGTGGATGTTGTGTGTGTACAGGCTGGTTGGGTAACTCTTCGGTTCCTGGCGGGTGGTGAAGAAATCCTTCTTCGTTTGCCCGGAGATTCAACTGTGCCAAATGCCTTGGTGGTGGGGAGTTATATTATTACACTTGTAAATGTTGAACCGCCAGCGAGGTCGGACAAATCACTAGAATCTCTCCTATATTCGGCAACACTTCGCGTAGAACTACACGATACGAAAGGATAGTAGTATATGGGGATAATCCACGGTTGCGAATGTACACCAACTGACTAGACACTCGGTGTCTAGTCAGTTGAGGGTTTTGTATAGATTCAACTTGTAAAGACAAACTTTTTGTGCTTTTCTAACAGAGAATTTGCTTGTTGAAAGGAGTGTCCCATGCCGAAAAAAATTACCCGGCCGAGAGAAAAAAAGCAGAAACAAAAGAAAGTCACAAGATACTCGCACGAGAAGCTGGGGAAAAAGGTGAAAGATACGGAGAAAATACGTCGGTTTATAGATAGTTGGGGAAACTAAGAACTTTGTTCCAAGCAAAGAGTTACAAACGGGAGAAATCTCGTTTTTCTTTTCCAAAAACTACCAACTGACTAGACACCGAGTGTCTAGTCAGTTGGTGTCGGTTTCAATAAAATGATCATTATCCAAAATATCTTTTGTTCCGCTGGTTTTTACAAAATCTGCATACTCACGTTGATTCTCATATTGTTCAAGGATTATTTGCGGATTGAGGAGATTGCCCCAACGGTTATTTTTGATATAGTCTTGGTAGCTTGACCACAGATATTTTTCTTCTTTGGCATGCCATTTTCGCAATTCGTTCGGATTTCTATGTATATATGCCGACAAATGGAGAAGTTGTTCATTGTCGGCAATATGTACGGCATGGAAGGGGCCTTGAAAAAGATGACCGATCATTTGATATTTTGTATTGAATGATTTTGTATACGCATCCTGTACGCGTTGCATATATCGTGAAATGCCGTTAGGAGTGCGTTCATGTACAACAAGATGAAAGTGGTTCGGCATAAGCGCAAAAGCAACAAGTTCTGCAATCTTGTTTTTTGTAATTTCTTGTATCGTACTTTTCGTAGCGCCGAATGAGCCTTTTCGTAGAAATGCCGATACACTACGGCTTATGTTGTAGATAGTAAATGGTGCTTGGAAGAAAAGAACAAGAAAGAGGAATCGAGCGTAATCAGCTTCGGAGAAAAAAATCTCTTTTTTGTGATTGCCGCGATTATAAATATGATAATATTCTCCCTCAGTAAACTGTAGTTTTCTCATACTGTTCAGTATAACTGACTAGACACCGAGTGTCTAGTCAGTTGGTGAGACAATAAAAAAATTAATGCGCAATGTTGACATGCCGTTTTCTTTTTGCTTAGGTGGTTTCTATAGCCGTTGAAAAATAAAAAGCACAACTGACTAGACACTGAGTGTCTAGTCAGTTGGTGAGACAGATGTGGAAAAACAAAACTCGGGCAAGGATGCTAAACTTCGTCTCTCTGATGAAAATCGGGGAGATTTCCCCCTCGGTTTAGCATCCCTGTCTGTGCTTCAAGTTTTCCACACCTTATTAGATAGTATACCACTCTGACAATTGACAGTGTTTTGTGACTGCATATACTTATTATCATATCATCAAAAACAGATAAGGATACCGTGCCGTAGGGGAAACCGGAGTAGTATCGAGGAAAAAGATTATGGATCACAGTTTTCCCATCTTTGGTGTTTTGGTTATAGCAAAGCCGCGCTTTGCGCCGTTTTCGGTGTAGGAGGGCGGCTTTTTGTTTTTTGAAATCCGTTTATGGATATAACAAGGTCGAAAAGCATTATTACACGTTATGTGCTGGGAATTCTTGCAAATCGGGGATATTTGCGCGAATGCTCGGCGCATAATTTAATTTAATTTCAAACGGTTATGAAAAAAATAATTATGAGTTTAAGCGCAATTGCGGTGGTTGCGGCAATTGCAGTAGGAGCCACTACGGCTTTCTTCAGCGACACGGAAACCTCAACAGGAAACACGTTTACTGCAGGTGCTATTGATTTGAGGATCGACAATGAGTGTAATTACGGGTGGAATAATCAATTAATGCCGTGTCCGAATAATCCAAATGGTCCGAATGACGGTGGATATTGGACTTCTAGCTGGAGCGAGACTGATCTTGGCCGGATCCATAAATTTTTCTACTTTGATGACATAAAGCCGGGCGATTGGGGAGAAGACACGATTTCCATTCACGTCTATGACAATGATGCGTGGGGGAAAATGGCAGTTCGTTGGTATGCCAATCAAGATAAAGACAATACCTGCACCGAACCGGAAACAGAATCAGCATTAGAACCGGGTTGTGATGACGACGCAGATGGAGAACTTGATAATCACATGACGTTTACTACGTGGCTTGATCAGGGCAGGATCCCTGGGTTTCAGTGTGGAGGGTCAGGACTTGATCAAGGAAGGATCCCTCGTTGTCCGCATGACCCATGGGAGGGAGATAATATTTGGCAGGATGGAGATTGGGTAGACAATGATGATGGTGAAAATGATTGGGATCAACCAGAGCCAATGATCGAAACACACAGCGTTGATGAACCAAAACCTGTTAATGCTGGAGCAGATTGGATACCATCATTCTTCGATGTCTTTTTTGATATCGATACTGCAATGATGGACGCTGCACGTGCTAACGAGTGTCGAGAAGATGGTCACAATGAGTATGGACGTTGCCATGGTCTTGCGTGGGATGGACGTTTGGTAGGAAGTGTAACCTATTATATCGGTTGGATGTGGAGATTTGATGTAGATGCAGGTAATGAGGCACAGACTGACATGCTTGGTGGTGACATGTGGTTCAAGGCAGTACAACACCGCAATAATCCTGACAAGGGTGGTCTTTAATTCTGTCTGATCTAGAACGATTATGAAAAAGATTATTATTAGCGGAAGCTTGATAGTTGCCGTTGCCGCATTGATGACAGGGGCAACCATGGCGTTCTTCAACGACACCGAAACCTCAGCGGGCAATGTGCTGACGGCGGGAAGTATTGACCTGCGGGTGGATAGTTTCGGCGCGACGAGAAACGGCGTGTCAGTTCAGGAATCATCTTGGTTTCCGGCGGTTGACCTTACAAAAGAAAAATTCTTTAACTTCGGCGACGTTAAGCCCGGCGATTACTTCGGCCGAAATTTAAGTTTACACGTTGATAGTAATCCGGCCTGGGTTTGTTTACTCGCGAGAAATGTTGAAGACGATGGCAATGGGTTGACTGACCCGGAACAAGAAGCGAATGACCCAAGCGATGGGAATGGTGAAGGAGAAGTCGCTGAAAACCTCCATATGTTGGCTTGGCTGGACAGCGACGCCAATGGCACGCACCAGCTTAATGAACCGTTTTTGGTTGATTCCTTCTTTGATGTCTTTACCGAATTGGCGATGCCGATTCACGATTCAACCACGGGCGCGCCGCTTGATCCGAGCATCCCGATAGAATTACTCCAGATGGACCTTTGCGGCGGCGCGCATATTGTGAACCCGAATACCGGCGCCGTTTCGTGTAATGGCAACAACATGGGTAATAAGGCACAGGGCGATTCCCTTAAAGCTGACCTTGTCCTATACGCAGAACAGTATCGCAACAATCCGAATTTCAAGTGCGCGGATGTGGCGCTTAATCCACAGCTGTAATCTAACTTGAGTCCTTTTTGCCCGACTTTCAGCTTGTGACTGAAGGCCGGGTAATAAAGGCCTTGGGGCCTTTGTTATGAAACAATTGGGAACATACGGCTATTACCTGTTTTTTGGAGCGTTGATTTTTGTCGCGCTTGTTGTGGTTGCTTCCGCCTTTCCGATTAAGGGAAACATCCAGATCAAAGTTGTGGAGTCTGGATCCATGGAGCCCGCTATAAAAACCGGAAGTGTGGCGCTCATTAAACCTGTTACATCGTACAAAATCGGAGATATCATCACCTTTGAAGGAAATTTCAAAAACGCGAAAGGACAGAGAGTACCGACCACGCACCGGATTGTTGAAATGAGGGTAGATAGAGGCAATCCGATATACATTACCAAAGGCGATGCCAACGAAGAGCAGGATACGCGAGAGGCAACGGGAAGCCAAGTCATCGGCAAAGTGCTTTTCTCGATTCCGTATATCGGGTATGCGGTTGAGACCGCGCGCCAGCCGTATGGGTTTGCCGCGTTGATTATTGTGCCCGCGCTTCTGATTATTGGCGATCAGGCGCAGAAAATTTGGAGAGAAATCAAAAAAATAAGAGGACGGAAAGAACATGAAACAAATTCAACAATAACGCAGTGAACGTAATGAAAAAATTTTTACACTTCATGATATTGTTTTTCCTTATCGTCGGACTCAATGCATCCGGACTTTTGGCTATTAACGAAGCGCTTGCTTACTATTTCGATGACGAGAGCGCGGCCGGAAACATGTTTACGGCGGGCAGTTTGGATTTCTCGCTTACGAACAGCACACAAGAAGAATGGATTAGCCTTAACGAAGAGATTGCGTGGAACTCGGCGCTTACGAATGCCGGCACACTCGATTGGAACTATGCGGTCTCTGCCGAGAAAATAGGCGGGACTGATGCGTTTTGCGATGCGCTTGATCTTGAAGCAAAGCTCAACGGCGTGGAAAAACATGATGATTCATTCTTGTCTTTTGCGGTAGGTACCAGTACCACGCTTGGCACTTGGAACTTCGCGCTGTCCTTGCCGCCAGATGCCACCGGCATTGCGCACGGAGACACCTGTGCCGTTGATATTGTGTTCCAAGGGTGGCAGGAAAATATGCTCGCGTTTGGCGACGGGTTTTATGATGAAGAGCGTGTACACGTGGAGCTTACCGCGCGCATGGTGGTATTAAATGAATTCTTGCCAAGGCCGAACGGCGTTGCTTACGGATTTGATTTTGGCAATGATTCAAGCGATATGCCTCAAGGCGAATGGATTGAATTGTATAACAATAGCACTGAATCTGTTGATATGGCTGGCTGGTATACTAGGGATGCTACGGATGGCGTTGGAAATAAAGTGGTAATAACTGCTTTAAATACATCGCCTGCTACGACCGTCATCGGAGGCAAAAGCTGGCTCGTTGTTTATATGAATAAGCCGATTCTTAACAATACCGGAGATACGGTAAGATTGTTTGATACCGGGAATAATTTAATTGATTCACATTTGTATGATGATCCTGACTTTTGTGAAATAGAACCAACGCCCGGAGATGAAAACGAAACTACCGCTGGCGGAAGCTGTGCGGGTGTGCCGCCGAACAAATCGTACGCGCGAATCCCCGATGGCATTGGTGATTGGGTAGATCCCATCCCGACACCGGGAGGAGTAAATAGATTGGAATTACCACAGGAAAATTCAAAACAAGGTGGAGGCACTAGCAACAGTCTAGAACCAGTAATTGAGCCGCTAGCCACGAGTACTCCGGAAGAAATTATTGTCATTGAAGATAATCTTGCGACCACGACGCCCGATGAGATTATTAATCTTGACGAATCAGTAGGAGAGGCCGTTGCAATTACTACTCCGGAAGAGATTCTGGAACAAACTAGCAATGAAGTGGCGGCGGATGCGAGCGAAGTACTTGTCGAAGAACCCGCGGTGATACATGAACCAGTGGAGGAACCCGCCCAAAGTCCATCGGAGACGGACAATGAGGCGGGCGGGGAAGAAAACGCCATAGAGCCGGAAGCGGTTGAAACTCCAACGCCAGAACCGGAAGATGTAGCGGCTGAAGAACAACCCCAACAGGCAGAAGAAACAAATATATGATGCGTAAAAAATATAATTTGATATTTGCGATAGCAGCGCTTCTGTGGGCTCCCGCAGTTTTCGCCGCACCGGATGATTTGATAGTGGAATTTCAAAACACGCCGCTTTTTAGCGAGGCTAATTTTATGCCGGGGTCGGAAGTAAGCAGGTGGGCGAAAGTAAAAAATAATACGCTCGGTACCCAACCGATCGTTGTTGAGGCGATAAACGAGAGCGACCCCGACGGGCTTGCCAGCGTTTTTGAAATCGGAATATACGAAGGCGGAGCGCAACGCTACGGAACCACGACGCTTGCGGCATTTTTTGCGGCGGGAGAAATACTTCTTTCGGATCTTGCGGGCGGGGGCGCCGAGACGCAATATGATTTTCTGGTGAGATTTATTCCAGGCGCGAATAATTCCTATCAGGAAAAATCGCTTGGTTTTGATATTCTTCTCGGGTTTAAGGGTGATGAAGGCGGAGATGGCGGGGGAGGAAATGGAGGAGGCGGTGGTGGTGGCGGAGGCGGTGGTGGAAGTGCCCCGCCCGGACTTACCATTGGCGGAGAATCAGTACATGCAACTGAAGTTGCCGAGACAACCGCTACTATAGAATGGGACACAAGCTATCACTCTACCAGTCGCGTAGTGTATGGTACAGTGCCGGGGGTATTTTCTTTCACGAGTTCTCCTAACTATGGGTACCCGTTTTCTACCGTTGAATCTGACACACCCGCAAGTCCCAACGGCGTGTTGCATCATACCGTGCCTATAAGCGGTCTTGAAACAAATACCACCTATTACTTCCGCACCGTCTCACACGCATCTCCTGATACAATAAGCTTGGAACAGAGTTTTACTACATTGGCATCTTCCAATGCCGATTTCTCAACAGGAGAAATGAGCGGAGAAGAAATGGGTGCGGAAGGAGCGAATGAAACGGGAGCGTTTTTCAAAGTTGCCGCATTGCCGGTATCGGAAGAACATGTCGCCGCCGGTTCTGACGAAACTGTTTCTGGCGCATCCGATGTTCAGGAAATATCAGGACAACAAGAAGCGGTTGCGTTGGATGATTCTGGTTCGGATACTCTTGGAATGGCGGCTGTGATTTTTGGTTTAGGCGCCAAGTCTTTGCTCATTGTCCTTGTAATCATTTTGCTGGCAGCATTGGTGGTATACATCGTAATGCGCCGCCGAAGCGAGGCGTAAACGTTTTTATGCGCGGTATCGTTTGTTCATGTGTCTTTTTTGCGGCTCCTGTGTCTGTTTTAGCATTCACAGACGTGTCGGGCGATATTTCGTCAGACACGACATGGATCAGAGCGGAAAGTCCGTACATCATACGCAGCAATACAAGCGTGGGTTCTGGTGTGACGCTTACCATAAAACCCGGTGTCGTTGTGAAATTTGCAAATCCTTTTAGCAGCATACTAAGTGTAAAAGGATCTCTTGTTGCGGATGCAGATGGAGGAGAACCAATTATATTCACGTCTTTTGCGGATGACGAGGCAGGTGGAGATACAAACGGAGATGGCGGAATAAGCAGTCCCACTCCGGGTAACTGGCGTGGTATCATTTTTCAAAGCCCGAGCGCAGGCAATATGCTCCGTAACACCGTGATGCGCTATGGAGGTGGAGGCGATTTGATTTGCATGGTCTGCGTCGGAAGTATAGATGTTGATCTTACGGTGAGCGAGAGTGTTGTTGCGGCTAGTGCGAGTCTGGGTGTTCATGCCCAGGACGGTATACTTTCAATTAGCAAAAGTATCATTGAAAATAACAGAGCCGGTGTGGAGATATCCAACAGTAATATAGGTCGGACGCAGCCCCAAGGTGTTGTTGACAATACGATTATTCGCAACAATTTTTCTTTTGGTTTAAAACATGGCACATTTGTGGAAGCGCCTCCCGTTGATGCCAGAAACAATTGGTGGGGAGATGTTTCTGGGCCATACCATAGCGTACTCAATCCATCGGGTTTAGGAAATGCGGTTATAGGGACAGTGCTTATTGATCCATGGCTTACGGAAGAGCCCGATGTGGAGCTGCCGCCAGCGGAATGTTGCTCGAATGTTGCCTTCATTCCCGGCCTGCAGGCAACGCGGCTGGAACTGGACGGCAATCGGCTGTGGGAGCCGAACAGCCCTGCTGATACGCCGAAACTGTTTTTCGACGTATTCGGCGAGCCCACAGTACCAAACATTGCTACCGATGGCGTGATTGACGAAGCGTTTGGATTTAACATCTATAAAAGTTTTATTGACTTTATGAACGTTGATCTGGTTAATGCCGGTATCATACATGAATGGATGGTTTTTCCGTATGACTGGCGGTTTTCCGTAGAGGATGCGGCGCGAAAAGGGATTTTGCAGACAAACAATCAAACGTATTGGATGGCAACGGAACTGGAACAACTTGCCGCATCATCAAAAACCGGAAAAGTAACCATTATCGCGCATTCAAATGGCGGCCTCGTGGCGAAAGAACTTATTTCGTTGTTGGAGGAAGAAGGCAAGGCAGCGCTGGTGGATAAGCTCATTCTTGTTGCGACCCCACAGCTTGGCACGCCAAAAGCCCTTGCGGGCGCGCTCCATGGGGACGAACAAACCATTCCTTCAAAAATAGGCGTTCTTCTTACGAAAGAAGTCGCGCGCGAGCTTGCGGAAAACATGCCGAGCGCGTACGGCTTGCTACCTTCCATGCAATATTTTTCTGACGTGTTTGATCCAGTAATTGAGTTTGATCCGGATGTTGCCGAAATATACGATTTCCCCGCGCTCTATGGAGACGCAATAGATTCACGAATTGAACTGGACTCCTTTTTGTTGGGAGACAACGGAGTGCGGGTTGAACCAAGCAGTTTGAATACCGATGAGCCAAACGTGCTTGGCGAAAACTTACTGCGAGATGCTACCAGTACGCAAGGTAAGCTGGACACATGGACTCCGCCCGCTGGCATCAAAGTAACCCAAATCGCGGGTTGGGGCTTGGATACCATTCGCGGCATCCGGTACGACGATTGCGATATTCTTCTATGCCCTGATGAATTAAATAACTTGGATCGTGAGTTATTGCTGGTCCACGACGGCGATGGCACGGTAGTAATCCCAAGCGCGGTGGCTATTGACACGGAGACTTATTATGTGAATTTGCCAGAGAATAATTTTTTGTTGAAACGAAATAGAGATCATGCAGATATTCTTGAGGTAAAATCTATAAATGATTTATTGAGGGAGCTTATTAAAGGAGAAGAATTTACTGAATCAGCATTTATAACTGACACCAGACCAATACCAAAAAAAGAAGATAAAAAACTCCGCTTCCGCATCCATTCTCCCGTTTCTCTTGATCTCTATGATGCCGATGGCAATCACACTGGGCTGATTTCCAACCCCGATCCAAATCTCGGCGGGCTCCATGGAATTGAGCAGGAAATCCCCAACAGCTACTATTTGGAATTTGGAGAAACAAAGTACGCGGGCGCAGACACGTTTGCTACCACCACAGTGGTGCTGGTTGGACAGGCAAATGGTACTTTTACCTTTGAAATAGATGAGGTGCTTGGGGACAAGCTTGTGGCGACCACATCGTTTTCCGACATTCCAGTTATTGAAGGCACTCGTGTTACAACAAATGTGACGCACATTGCTTCTTCCACTGTTCTTTCTATAGATATGGATGGGGATGGGGAAACGGATGCGGTTATTGAGCCGGGAGAGGGTGTTAGCATAGACGAGCTTTTAGGGATTCTTCGCGGTGTGGTAAAATCTTTTGATTTGGATAAGAAAGCGGAAAAAAGAATTCTCAAACAAATAGATAACCTTGAAAAAGTCCTTGACAAGGAATTCAAGAATAAGAAGAAAAAAAAGATGGAGACGGACAAAGCGTTTTTGAAGTTGGAGCAATTGATTGAAAAGTTTGAAAAGAATAGGTTGCTTTCCATAAAGGATGCACAGGAACTTTTACATATTATTGAACAAATTAAAGAGGGTGTGGTAGAATAGAAATATGAGCACAAAACAAAAGACAAGATTAATTTTATTTATCTCTCTTCTCGTTACAACGTTAGTTTTAGGCACATGTTATGGGGGGTTGAGATCAATATGTGGACCGGGGGTGAATGAGAATGTGGCTATCTTTTTGATTCTTTTTGGGGGAGTAGTATTTTTTTTGTCGTTTATACTTTTATTTGTCCACGAGCAAAAGTTCTACTTCTGGCTCCGCTTCGCCAAATACTACCTTCCCATTGCGGCGGTATTGATTCTGCTTTCTCCCACAGTTGACTCAAGCATTCTCGGTTTTGATAAGGAATTTATGACATGGGTGCTCTCCGGCATCTTCTTTATCGCAAGTCTCGGTATCATCATCTTCAAACGCCGCTCACTTGGACGTCCGGTTTCCAAGTAGGGGGGAAGAAACATAAAACCTCTAACGTGTCTTACCTCTTGATAAACGAAAATACAACGATCGTGAACTTTTGTTATACATCAACGCGATCAGATATCGATTCCCCTGGAAATTATATTTTTCAAACGCCGCTGAGAAATTGTGCAATGCCCGACTTTGCACAGTTGTGTATAAACGCTGTCGCTTATATTTTGAGGAATGATATTATATCCGTATGGACGTGATTTCCCTTATTATCAGTATCATTGTGCTTTTTGTTGCGCTTGGATTAAAAAAGCGTGTTGGGCATCTTGAACAGCTTATTGAATCGCGGGGTATCGCGAGTCGTCGGGAAATACTAAGCGATTCGCCTGTTCCGGTACCGTTGGAGAATTTAGCACAACCAGCACCCTTTGAAGTTGGGGTGCCTCTTCCTAAAACTGCAGAATTAGAACGGCCGTCTCTGTTTGGCGCATTTGTGCGCTGGGCCGAAGAAGATTGGCTTATGAAACTGGGCGCGTTATTGCTTTTAATTGGTTTTGGGTGGCTGGTGCGGTATGCGTTTCTCAATAACTGGATTGGTCCTGTCGGGCGCATAACGCTGGGTATTGCGTGTGGTGTTTTGTTTTTAGCGGGCGGATGGTGGCGTATGCAACGGTTTACCAGCCAAGGAAGCGTGTTTTTGGCTTTGGGGTCTGGTATTGTTTTGCTTTCCATATTTGCTGCAAGGTTTCTCTATGATTTTTTTACGCCGCTTTCCGCACTGATAGTTATGTTTTTGAGTGTCGCGTTTGTGGCGCTTGCGAGCGTGCGGTTCCGTGTGCGTTCTCTTTCGATAATGGTTGCTTGGATGATTGTATTTAGCGCTGGCGCGTTTTTTGTCTTCAAAACAACAGCAAAACGCGTACCGTTTTTTGCATACGCGGCGGTAAGCGTTGCGTTGCTTGCCTCCGCTACCGCTGTGGAACTTGAGGGAGCTCGGCTAACTATTGCCTATATCATAGAAAGCGCATGTGTTTCGCTCGTTATCTATGCCGCTTTGCGTGATACAAAATTGGCTCTTCGTTCTACTTTGTTGTTGGTAGGTCCCGCAGCGCTTTCCATACAGAGTATTATGGCGCGAGAATGGCGCTATTCAGTTTTACACGAACATTTCTTTGTGTTGTTGCTTTTCGCGTCCGTCTTGTGCGCTCTTGGCATATTTTTTGGAAAGAGGATAGATAGAGAACATGCGGCAGATCGAATGGGAAGCGCGTTGTTGCTTGTTTTCGGTTCTATCTATTATTACGTTCTTTTGTGGTTAAGTTTGCATGCCGGTTTTAAAAATGATGATACGGCGGTTATGATCGCATTAGCGGTTTATACTGTTATTGGCATTATCTGCTATTTTTATCAGGAAGCAGATCAATCGAATCATGTTCGTGCATACGGCGGAGCGCTTTTGGGGTTTGTGGTTGGCCGGTTGCTCATAGTGGATGTTTGGAACATGGCGCTCACGGGGAGAATTATCACGTTTTTCCTTATTGGCACGTTGCTTATTAGCACAGCGTTTCTTTGGCGTAAAAAATCACCATGAAAAGAATAAGCATATATATAGTACTTCAGATTATTTTATTCGGCGGGGTAGTCGTAAGTATTGCGGCACAGGGATTTCCTTCCGCCGAAGAAGTGTTTCGGGCATATCGCAAGCAAAAAGATATTGGGGTGATTCCTTCCATTAAGGTACCAACGGTAGTAGAAGTTCCTCTAGAAGAATATCAGGAACGATGGGAGTTTGCTGTGTACGATGTTAGTGATCGCAAGTTTGAGTCAAACATGTATCGCGCGGAGCCGGTTCGCGATCCCATTATTCTTACCGCTTCCACCAAAGAACCAAGAACAACAGTTGGTTTTCCCGAGCGCATGGTTGATAAGAACAACACCACATATACTGATATCTTACTGCCGAATCAAGGACAAGGGTTTGCCAGTTTTACCATAACAACAAATCGTCCCCTGTCTTCTTCAGGCATAACCTTATCGCTTGAAAAAAATGTTGCTTTGCCAACAAGTATGGAAATTCGCGCTGTGGTGGATGGAGAAACTCGTGTTGTGTTGCGGGAAAATAAAATGATGCAAAACACAGCCCATTTCCCACAAGTAACATCCTCTCAATGGACGATTGCATTTTCGTACGGGCAACCTCTGAGAATAACTGAACTTCACATACTCGACGATAAGGCGCCGGTTTTGAAACGAGGAGTGCGTTTTCTTGCCCAGCCGGGCCATGTGTATCAATTATATCTTGATCCAGACAATCTCATACGGCCTGTCACAGCTCAGTCGGCAAATCTTTCGCTTGATGAGGGAGTGATTCGTCTTTCACCCGTTCTTTCCAAAGCGAATCTGTTGTATCGGCCAGCTGATGTTGATGAGGATGATGTCCCCGATATGATTGATAATTGTGTTTCTGTGGCTAATCAAGACCAAATAGATATTGATGGTAACGCGCGCGGGGATGCTTGTGACGATTTTGACCGGGATGGCGTCTTGAACAGTAAAGATAATTGTTCCAATAGTCCTAATAGCGACCAGCGTGATACAGATGGTGATTCAATAGGCGACGTTTGCGATAAAGAAGAAAGCAGATTTACTGAAAAATATCCATGGATACCATGGATAGGTATCGGAAGCGCGGGTGTGGTATTGATTGTTCTTCTATTTCTTACTGCGCGTTCCTTGCCGCAGAAAAACGATCCAGGAGGTGATTAGATGCACTTGACTTCTTGTGGGGATATATAATAAGATATATTCATTAGTATTAATAGCTATTTTTTATGCCATATAAAAGACTACTTATAGGAGCCGGGCTTATCCTTTCTTTTGGGGCTTTTGTACTGGTAGCAAGCGCCAATCACTCATGGGGCAGTTATCACTGGGCGCGTCAAAGTAACCCATTCACATTAAAGGTTGTTGACAGTGTGACATCGGTCTGGGACAGCTATCTTGATACAGCAAATGTTGATTGGTCAGTGTCGAGCGTCCTTGACCTTACTAAGGAGAATGGTTCAATTGACAGCTCGGACCGGCGTCGATGCAAGCCTGTGGCTGGCAAGATTCGCGCCTGTAATTCTACCTATGGTAACAACGGCTGGTTAGGTGTCGCTCAAATTTGGATTTCTGGCTCACACATTACTAAAGCCACTACCAAAGTTAACGATACATACTTTAACACTGCGTATTATAATACACCTGCATGGCGCAGATTAGTTATGTGCCAAGAAATTGCCCATGACTTTGGTCTAGGTCACCAGGATGAAATCTTTGGTAACGCTAATCTGGGCAGCTGCATGGACTACACGAACAATCCCAGCGGTCCGCCTTCAAACGAGCACCCGAACGCGCACGACTACGATCAGCTTGAGCTGATTTATGCTCACCTCGATGACATAACGACTGTTGGTCAGACGATTATGCGCCATGCGGATCACGATGATGCGGATGATGTTGCCGGCTGGGGAAAGTCACTCCAGAAGGACGGGAACGGTAAAACATCGCTGTATGTCCGCGACTTGGGTAGAGACGAGAAGGTGTTTACTTTTGTTATCTGGACCGAGTAGCATTTGACATGAGAGAACGACATACAACATACCCCCGCGCGGGGGTATGTTTACGATTATGAATACCAAAACGCTTTTCATTCTTGCGCTAATTATTGCAGTCAGTATGGGAGCTGTTCTTTTCTTTCGAGGTGGCGGAGAGGAAGGTGGCTCTGCCAGTGACTTATCCGGCCTTATTATCAGTACGAGCGCAATCTATGTGGCGGAGCAGGCACCCGGGCGCAGTGTGTCGGTTTCGCTTGTGCGTCTTGAGAAACCCGGCTTTGTGGTAATTCATGAAGATGCCGCTGGCGCGCCCGGCAAGGTTTTGGGTGTAAGCGGTTTGCTTCCTGCAGGAGAAATGGAAAACCTGCTGCCAATTACACTCTCCCGTGCGACGAGAGATAGCGAGACCATTTACGCTATGCTCCACTTTGATAACGGAGATGGCACCTTTGATGCCACAAATGATAACCCAGTGCCTGACTCGGTTGACGAGGCGCCAATGATGATGATTGTTACGGTGAGTGTGGAAGCTACCGAGCCAGATGCCGTGAGTTTGTGAGATCATTAAAACATAGTATGTCAAACATTCTCTACAATCGTGTATTGGTGAAACTTACCGGCGAGTCGTTCGCCAAGAACGGAGATCCTATTTCTCTTGATGCCATCGCGTTTGTAGCGGAAGAACTCAAAAAGGCCCACGCGCTTGGCGTAGGCCTTGGCGTTGTGGTGGGTGGCGGCAACATTGTGCGGGGAGCCGTGCTTTCGGGCAGCGGGCGTATTGAGCGTATTACGGCAGACCATATGGGTATGATGGCGACCGTGATAAACGCGCTCGCGCTAAGTTCGCTTCTTCGTGAACGGGGAATAGAAACGCGGGTACAGTCTGCCATTGAAATAAAAGCAATTGCCGAGCCCGCGATCCGTGATCGCGCCGTGCGGCATTTGGACAAAGGCCGCATTGTAATTTTTTCGTGTGGCACGGGAAACCCGCACTTTTCCACTGATACGGCGGCGGTTCTACGCGCCAGTGAAATTCACGCTGATGCTGTTATAAAGGGTACAAAAGTAGAAGGTGTATATACCGATGATCCGGCAAAAAATAAGGATGCTGAGTTGATCCCGGAAATTACATACGATGAGGCATTTCACCGCCGTCTGAAAATTATGGACGCAGCCGCTATCGGCTTTGCTATGGAAAACTATCCCAAGCCGATCCATGTAGTAAACATATTCAAGGAAGGGAATCTTGAGCGCGTGCTTCGGGGCGAGAAAATCGGCTCAAGGATATATTAGGATATATCTCTCGGAAGGGAGAAGCTGAATGTTGACCCTTTTCCTTCTTCTGATAGTGCCGTAATGGTGCCGCCCATGCGGGTTGCAAGTTCTTTCGTAATGTATAAGCCGAGACCCACGCTTTTATCTTTGCCGAGCGCGTTGTCGTGGGTAATATGATGGAACTTTTCAAATACATGCGGCAGTTGCTGTTTTGGAATGCCATTGCCGGTATCGCGTACGCTGATGGTCACCATGCGGCTGGTGTGTTTTTCCGTAATCGTTACCGCGCCGTCTTTTTTGTTGTAGCGGATAGCGTTTGTGAGCAGATTTGTGAGCATTTCTTTTAGCAGAGTTGGGTCTGCTAGTATCGCGGGAGGATCGCCCGCATTGTTTTCCAAATGGATGTTGTTTTCGCTAGCCGTGTGTGCCACTTCGTCAAGAACTTCGCGGATAATACGCGACGGCTCCACGCGTTCTGATTTTATCGTAAGAACACCCTGCTCAAGGCGTGCTGTGTTGAGTAGTCGGGAAATAAGGTCTTTGAGGCGTTCGTTGCGGTCGTACACGCTGTGTAAAATTTCTTTTATTTCCGGAGACAGGTTGGTTGCGGACTTTTCTTCGAACACTGTCTGCAAGCCCCATTTGATGGCATTTACCGGACTGCGGAGCTCGTGGGCGGCAATGAACAAGAACTCATCTTTTAATCGCTGGATTTTCTTTTCGTTTTCGAGCTCGTGCTTGTGCGCTTTTTCAAGTTCGTGTGTGCGGCGGCGGACTTCTTCTTCCAGACCGGTATAAAATGCGTGAAGCGTGACGACTTCTTTGCTCCAGCGGATGGTTACCGTAACAATAATAACGAACGTTACGAACCAAATGAGGAATATGGGAAATACAATGCGTACGGATTCGAGACTGCTGAACATATAAAACGTGGAGACAATGCCCAGACTGTACATAGTGACGAGCCAGCCAGCTATCGATGAGAGCACCAGTTTTCCGAACGGAGATTCTTTTACGGCAACGTAAAATTTGCTGGTTTTTACCAGGATAAAAATACTTCCCATAACAAGCACCGGCCAGCCGGTTGCCAATATGAGGGTTCGCAAAAATTCAGGCGTCATAATAATTTCACTATACCACAAGCTCGCGCGGCTTTGGCTGCCTATGGTATAATGGTGTGTATAGAAGGTAACCACTAGGTATCCCGCCTAACGACGGGATGCCCAAAAATTATAGTCGTTATCACTCTTTAATTTTTGGCACATGACTCCCGTAGAAGAGATAAAATCGCGATTGTCTGTCGTAGATGTTATTTCCACCTATCTCAAACTTATTCGCGCAGGCAGCAATTTTAAGGCGGTCTGTCCCTTTCATTCCGAAAAAACACCGTCGTTTTTTATCTCGCCCGCGCGCGACGTATGGCATTGTTTTGGATGCCAAAAAGGGGGCGATCAGTTTCAGTTTGTGATGGAAATTGAGGGCGTTGAATTTCGCGAGGCATTGCGGATTCTCGCCCAGCGCGCCGGTGTTGAGTTGCGGCACGAAAACCCCGAAGTACGCAACGAACACGATCGCTTGCTCGGACTTATGGAACTGGCAGTGAGGTTTTACGAAGCAAGTCTCAAGCGGTTTCCAGCGGTAGAGGCATACATCAAGCGCCGCGGTCTCGTATCGGAGACGATAGAGAAATTTCGCATCGGCTATGCCCCGCCGGAATCTGCCGGCTGGCGTGTGTTTACCGAGCATGTGTTGAAGAAGGGTTACACGCTAACCGAACTGGAAAAATCCGGCTTAGCAATCCGAAAGCAGCCGGAATCATCTACCGAAACTACTCACTACTCACTACTCACTACTCACTATTATGATCGTTTTCGCAACCGCGTTATGTTTCCGGTGGCGGATCATACGGGCAGAGTGGTTGGTTTTGGCGGTAGGATTTTCTCCGCCGAAGGCGGACCCGCCTCTGGCGGGGATGCATCCATTCAAGCACCCGCCAAGTATATCAATTCGCCGCAGACAGCGTTATACGACAAGAGCAGAATACTGTATGGATTTGAAAAGGCAAAAGTTGCCATGCGAAAGGAAAATACATGCATTGTGGTGGAAGGATACATGGATGCTGTCATGGCACACCAAGCAGGCACCGAAAATGTTGTTGCGGTCTCCGGAACGGCGCTCACCCATCCACAACTTACCATGTTGCGGCGGCTGTGCGACCGACTTGCGACATCGTTTGACATGGACGAGGCAGGAGAGTCCGCAACGCGCCGGAGCATTGACTTGGCTCTTGAAATAGGCTTTGATGTAAAGGCAATCACGTTGCCGTCGGGGAAAGATCCCGCTGATCTCGTATGTGAAGACCCTGTCAAATGGCGGGAAGCGGCGGCGGGCGCCACGGATGTTATTTCTTATTTTTTTGACAAAGCACACAAGCGCTTTGATGCTCGCACACTGGAAGGGAAACGGGGTATCACACAAAGTGTTTTTCCGTTGATTGCGCGCTTATCGCGGCAAGTTGAAAAAGCGCATTGGGTTGGGCGTGTTGCATCGCGCCTTGGCATCCGCGAAGAGGCGGTTTGGGATGATCTTAAAAAACAGCAGCTGCCGGTATCGCAAAGCGGCGCTGGCAGGCAAAATTCCCCAATGGCGCGTCCGCAGGAAGAACAGCGTACGCGCGCGCATGTGTTGGAGGAGCGGATATTAGGACTTTTGTACGCGTATCGCTTGCCATTGTCCGCAGAGTTGTCGGAGAATCTGTTTACATCAGACGCCCATCGGTTACTCTATGCCGCGTACGCGTCCGATACCAAAAGTTTTATCGCCTCGCTTGCCGACGAGCGTTTGCGCCTGATCGCGAATCGTCTCGTGTTTGAAGTGGAGATGGTGGTGCCGCCCGACGGCGCGCGTGCGGAATATGTGTCATGTATTGGCGAGCTTGAAAGAGAACATGTCAAACACGATCTTGAACGCATTACCGAAGATATCCGAAAGGCCGAAGAGGTCGGCAATGAACAACTGGTTTCAATGTTAGCAGATGAATTTCGTAATCTTTCGCAAAAGTTAAACAAAGTTTTATATCCATAACGGTTATATTGTATGGCAGCAAAAAAACAAAAAAAAGCGCGCAGTTATCGGTCGGGCGCGAAAAAACAAAACAAACGCGCCTTGAGAGCTCGTTATGGGAAACATCCAGCGCGTAAAATCAATTCTCTCCGAAAGACAAAGAAAGCAGGTTCGGAGGCGCTCGTACGCCCAAAACAAGGCGCTTGGGCAAAATATCTTCCTAAAGTTTCTCTGCTTCTTGAGCGCGGTAGAGCGCGCGGGTTTATAACCTACGGCGAGATATTGCAGGAGTTTCCGCGGATAGAACAGAACATCACACTCTTGGAAGACTTGTACCAGAAACTTGAGATTGCGGGCGTTGATGTGCTCGAAGAAAAAGGGTTTATCGAGTTTGACGAGAACACGGATGTGAAAACGAAAAAAAAGGACGCTGTTGAAAAAAAGTATTTTAAAGAGGGCGTTGAGCATATTTCGTCTGATTCCGTGCAGATGTATCTTAAGGAAATCGGGAAAATCCCGTTGCTTACTACCGAAAAAGAGCGCGATCTTGCAAAACGGGTTGAAAAAGGCGACGAAGAGGCAAAAAATATGCTTGTGCAGGCAAACCTCCGTCTTGTGGTTTCCATTGCAAAGCGCTATGTCGGCCGCAGCAACAATCTTTCGCTTCTTGATCTTATTCAGGAAGGGAACCTGGGCCTTTTTCGCGCGGTGGAAAAATTCGATTGGCACAAAGGGTATAAATTTTCTACCTACGCGACATGGTGGATTCGCCAAGCGGTTACACGCGCGCTTGCCGACCAAGCGCGTACTATTCGTATTCCGGTGCATATGATTGAGACCATTTCAAAATACCAGCAGATTAGGCGGCGGCTGTTGCAAGATCTCGGCCGTGAACCATTGGCGGAAGAAGTAGCGTCTGAGATGGGCATTGAAGTGGAGAAAGTTCATCACATCACGGAAATTTCGCAGGATACCATCTCTTTGGAAGCGCCCATCGGGGATGATGACGAAGAAACATCAATGCTTGGTGAATTTATTGAAGACCAGAAGATGCTTACCCCGGCGCAGGAGGTTGATCGCCAAATCCTTAAAGACCAACTCCGCACCATATTAGACGACCTTTCTCCCCGCGAGCAGAAAATTTTGAAAATGCGTTTTGGGCTTGATGACGGCATTACTCACACATTGGAAGAAGTGGGGAAAGAGTTTGGTGTCACGAGAGAACGTATTCGGCAAATTGAGGCAAAATCATTCGAAAAAATCCGCCAACACCAGCATGCTCGTAAAATAGAAGATCACCAATAAAAACACCGGGGATAGTATTCTCCGGTGAGGATGCGATGCATTAGATAGGTATGCCTTTGAGCAGGGCATGTATATTGGCAAGGAAAGGCGCATCTTTAGGTTTGAGCTCGCTGCATGCGAGTTTATATGCTTCTTGCACCTCTCTTTGCGCAATTGACTTTGCAATGACGCCTTTTTCACCCAGTTCGTTGATAAGCTCTGGAAAGTTTACTGATTGTTCGGGATGAATCTGCCCGAGACGTTTGAGTTGGCGTTCAATTTCTTTCTTAAGATCACTATTCTGCGACATATCAGGTGTGGCTTGGTGTTGAGAGGAGAGGATAGCCCCCGGGCTGTATGATGTCATCTATAAACCGGAGTTTTTTTGCTGTATCGGCGTAAAACATCCATTCGTAGCATTCGCCGCGTTTCGCGATTTCACGTATCTCTTTCTTTGTGTTACCCGTTCGTTTGGCGAGAAATTCGTATATCTGATTTCTTGTTTCACGTCCGTGAGCTTCATTTACGTTCTTGCTCTGTTTGTAATACGCGTCTTCGAGCGTATAGTTGAAGCCGTGCAATAGATGGTGGAGGAAAAATTGACTGTGCGGCGTTGCAAGCCGTTTGGCACAGCCTTGGAGAACTAGCATAGCGGAGGATTTACATGACCCGTTTATAATTCCGACTACGGGTATTCGAAATGAACAGAGGAAATCCGCAAATATAAGAGCAGCTTCGCATTCTCCACCACCGCAATCAATAAAGAGTTTTGGCGACTCGTTTGATGTAACAGCCATGCAAAGTATTTGTGCGCGCAATTTAACCACTAGTTCCATGGTTAAAACGTCTTGGATGCAGATAATGTGTTGTTGTTCCAAAAGTTCATTCAGTTTTTCTTCCAACATATATGCCTCCTGTTGTTCAGGTTCTCTCGTTTCTTTTGTAACATACCCTAAAAAAACTATCAAAGTATAACAAAAGAGAAAAGTCGCCCAAAGGCAGCTAAAAAAGCTCTGTGCCTCTGGCAGGGCGTTCTCTAACGGGGTTGAAACAGTACGGCACGCGTGATATGTTGGATGTATTCCGGTGTAGCTCAATGGTAGAGTCCGCCCAAGGCGGATTAAGGCGTTGGTTGTAGGTTCTGCGCCAGAGGCGCATCAGCCTCTGGCTGAGAATCCTCTTATAAAATAATATCAAAGTAAAGCCTTGGGCTCCGGTGTAGCTCAATGGTAGAGCAGCGCCCTGTTAAGGCGTTGGTTGTAGGTTCGAATCCTACCGCCGGAGCTTAGGGCTTTATTGCATTCTTACAAATTTGCAAAGACTATGTATTATGTGTATATTCTCAGAAGCGTGGGTCACAATACGAGGTATGTAGGAAGTGCTGAAGATTTTGAAAAAAGACTTACAGAACACAATCTTGGCAAATGTCGCTATACATCTGGACGTAGACCATGGCAAATCGTTTTTACCGAAACATATTCTACCCGCAGTGATGCAATGCAACGCGAGAAATTCTTTAAGTCTGGTCAAGGAAGAAAATGGCTTGATGAAAACATTAAAAAGTAAGTAAGAACAGGTTTTGTGCCAGAGGCGCATCATCACCTGAGGCGAGTGCGCCTCGAGAGCACGCTTTTGGCGGAGAATCCTACCGCCGGAGCAATCCAGATAAAGAACAATCTATATCAGAAGTGCTATCTATTAGCAAAGCTCCACGCGAGGAGCAAAGTTTTGCTGAGCGCATTATTAACTGTGAATTACGAAACTCCCCTTCCAGCCCAAAATTGAGTACAATACAAAAAGCCGCACCTTGTTGAATCAGGCGCGGCTTTTATCATGAAA
>VMFT01000014.1 GCA_007376195.1 Parcubacteria group bacterium Gr01-1014_29
GGGCGAATTATGGGATTTCACGGCGAAAACAAAAGCGGATTTTGCCCTGCGGAGCGCGGCGTACTCGCCGCGCGGAGCAGTCATTTCCGAACAAGTTACTACTGGTGCGCAGGAGAGGACTCGAACCTCCAAGCCTTTGCAGGCACCAGCCCCTCAAGCTGGCGAGTTTACCAATTTCTCCACCTGCGCTCGTCTGTTTAACACAACCCCAATTGTACGCAATGCTTTATCAATTTTCAACTTCTTCCTTCGCAGATACGGAATATTGTTTTTATAATACATAGCTCGCAATACCTTTAATGACTCCTCTTTTGCGAAACGCAACTGACTCACACTGATTTTTTTCCTACCGTCGCCAGATACATGCCCGTTTATACCAAGCCTATTAAAAAGTTCGCCGCGCAACCACTGTAAGTATTGAGAACTTGCGGATACAAACGAAGTATAAAACATAAAACTCGACTTCCATCTAGGATCATAATATGAATAAAATGTCCCATCCCCATCAAATGCACCCCTTAAAAAATCAAAAAAATATTCATCTGGTATATTCACTCGTCCCAATGTCTTTGATTTAGCGGGAGTTAGTCCTATAGAAACAAGAAAATTATAAAAAAGCACATCTCCTATTTGCACACGGGGATACGTTCTAGAACTTGAACCTGAAGTTTTTAAGCTGATGTTTGATGTTACTCCCAAACAGTCAAGGAATGTTATAAGTTGCTCTCTATCTTTTGATGTAAGATCAACGTGTCTCCCATCTCTCGAAAGACAACCATCCGTAGTAATTAACCCAATGGCATAGGCAAATTCTGGAGACCATACACATCTCACTTTTCCTTTTGGTTTAGGACCAGGTTGCATACTTCTATTATAATTTTAGAAAGAAACAAATCAAGCATGTAGCGTCTACCAATTGTGGATAATACAAAAAACCATTGAATTTCTCAATGGTTTTATTCTTCGTTCTTTGTCGGTACATCATCTGGTTTTTCTCCTTGCCCTTCCGCCAAGTCTGACTTGGCTTCCGTAGCTTCAAGCGTAGGAGGGTCAAACCCCACGCGGCTCTGTCCTTTTACTGAAATACGCTTTTCGCGCTTGCGAAGTTCTTTCACCGCCTTTTCGCGTACGTAATAGAGCTTCGCGCGGCGCACTTTCGTGCGTTTAACGACTTCTATTTTTTCTATAACCGGCGAGTAGAGTGGAAATATACGCTCTACTCCTATGCCCCCCGACACTTTGCGTACCGTAAACGTGGCCCCTGCCTCACGGCCATGCTTGCGGGCTATCACCAGTCCCTCAAACACTTGCAGGCGGCTTTTATCCGCCTCGGCTCCGCCTTTGCGAGACGGGTCGCCTTCTTTTATGCGCTGGTGCACACGAACGGTATCCCCCGGCCGAAGGTCAAAGTTTTTGCGCTCTTCTATATTTACGGTTGTTTCTATTATGGCTGATTGCATACCTATAGACCTCACGCTATGAAATCGGATTTAGAAGCAACAAGAATGAGTGGGGTACGCCGTTTTGGACTGTTGAAAAACCGCAGATGTACTAGAAGTACATTGAGGATTTTTCAACAGGAAAAACAAGTAGGCCGCCATTCTTGTTGTCTTATGGAGTCCGATTTCATAGGGTGAGGTCTACAAATAGTTATACAAAAAAAGCGCCTGTTTTGCAATAGATCTTTTAAAATATGATACACTTTAGTATATGAAGCAGAACCCGCAAGAACAATTCGGACCCTATGCCGCGCCAGAAGAACGCACGGAAGAACCTTCAAGATACCAAGGAATGGAACTGCTAAAACAGGCTCCCCCTGACACGTTGCCAGGAAGAAAATTTGAGCGCAGCGATAAAACCCATATTCCAATTGATGAAATTATAACCGCGCTCAACAATGGGCCGGACGCACTTGATCGCTCGCTTAGCAGGACAAGCCCGGAGTTCCGGGAAAAAATATCGGCCACACGCTGGAATAAGAGGGTTTTCAGTTTTTTTGAAAAATGCGCAACTGCCGAAAAACCCGATTGGCCCGTTTACGCATTTCAAGTTCAACGTGATATGAATCGATCCAGCCCCACAGTGAGAAATGAGTTTTCAAGCGTTCTAGCTGAATGGCACGCAGCGCAACTCCTAGAAAGACTGGACAAAAACGCAGAAAGCGCGCGAGCTCATTACGCGCTCGATGCAGGCGCCGGAGTTGATCTCTTGTTCCATCTTCCCGAAAAAAATTCAGAGGGATCTTTTTTTGCAATCCAGGTAAAAAAAGATACAACAAGATCAACTCCAAAAGTTGAAAGCATAGAAGAAGCAATCAACACTGAAGCTGATGATAGAATACGAAAAGGATTCGAAAATTGTCGCATGGCAGCGGTTCAAATGAGCAAACATAGTTCAAAAAAATATATTCCGCTTGTCATGCGCGTACCCACGTACGATAAAATACTTGGACAAAAACTTGTTGACAACCGGACACTTGCATTTGCCAACACACCCGATGTTGACAAGTGGAATGCTGAAATGGTATCGTTTTTTAGAGATAAAAAATACAAAAAGGAAACATATGGAAGATAACCCGAACAAAAAGAAGAAGCGGGAACTCTTTGCGCCCTATGCTGATGAAGATCAGGGAATGACTCCGGAAGAAGTCGAAAAATTCATGCGGGATTGGCCGCAGAGACTTAAAGAGTTGGAAGAAAAGGACAAAGAAAAAACAGCCGCTCTGGAAAAAAACGATACCAAAGAGTGAGTAACTCCTCCGATCAAAAACAAAGGCCTGCACATGTGTGGGCCGTTTTTATTTTTCATTCCTATTCACTTAAGAATACATCGGATATACTTAAGACCATGAAGAATTCATACGAAAACGTAGCAATCCCCGTGCCTGCCGAAAGACATTCTAAAAGAGGCGAAAAAAGGGAAACTCGCGAAAGGGTCAGAGACAAAGAAAAACTATTAACTGAATTAATCGAAAAACATCTTATTGTTAAAGATGGGTATAATTGGGATTCTCCAGAACTACCAGAGGTGCTTCCCACCATGTTTCATGGAACTTCTGAATATTTCCTTGAGGATATATTAGAAAATGGAATAAGACCCAATACAGTAAATCTTGAAGCTATTGAAAAAGAATCGCCGGATATCGCTGAAGCTTTACGAAAGCAACTCCACGAAGAGCAACATAACGAAATCAGCATTACCACCTCATTTAAAATCGCTCTAAAGAAGGCGCAAGGTACTCCAGAACGGTATTCCAATGTTGCACGTGACCAATTTATAACATATAAAGGCAATTATCCTCAAGGTGTCGATCAAAATAATGCACCGGGCGGAAGGGATATCGACTACCTGCCTAGAAATTCTGAAACTAAGAAACTGTTTCTTTCTGTTTTTAATCCGAGAGCTGCAGTTGTGTCCTTGCGCCCACACAAGGAAGATATAGATCCAGAACTAATCAAGAAGGGTGATCCGACAACTAGTTTTTTCATCGATGCAGAATACAAAAAACAGTTTCTTGCGAATATCAAAGAAATGCGTTCTTGGCTTATACAATATGTGGAAGAGAAAAGACGCAATAAAGGCAAGACCACTTTCTCTATAGAGGAGGTGAGCAAAATGAATTCTATTCTTGGTGGAACAGCCTTTGGGATGTTTAGAAGCAGGCGTGAGATTGAAATGTTTACACCCGGTGAACTTGCCGAAATATTTTTCCGAGCCCAACTTTATGAAATTCGTATGCATAATATTGCTCCCGATAGAATAACCGGTATTCAAAGAATAAGAATACCTAAACCAAAAGAAAGTGAAAAGATTGCAAAATCTACTAAAACACTTCCAAAGACATAATCAAATTCGCAAAAAAAATCCCCATGGGATCAATCTAGAATCTGTGGAAAGAATTGTGCTCTCCTATCAAAATCCCTGTTACACCGGGATTTTGATGGAAGCCCAAGTATGTGAAATAACAACAATAACCAAAAACCTCGCAAGAGGTTTCTCTTTTTATATTCTTCCAAACTCCATAAAAATCTACTAAAACAAAGACTCCAGTCAATAAATCATTCATAATGCGTAACCCCTCACACTCTCTGCGAGAAACCACGGATGTGACTAGCCGAGCTTCGCACACGAGCGTAGCGAAGTTGTGAGTAGCTCGGCTTGGCATATCTCGTCGTAGTTTCTAGAAACCTCGTTAATGTGGGGGGTACGCCTGTGCCAAGCCAAGCTATCCCCCGCCACGGCGGGGTAGAGCTTGGCTAGTCACTAGGCGCTGACATAACAAGTGTGAGGGGTTACTATAATGCGTCTGTTCGACAAACAAAAAATACTGTAAAATGCACTCATGGGATACGAAACAATGGGTATGGGTCTTCAACTTGACCAACACATTGAACAGCGACAACAGTTAAATCTTGAGCAAAAAGAGTGTCTAAAACAATTGCTTGCTGTTCGCCTTGAGCTTCACCATCCCGAAAATCCGGAAATGATCCGCGGCCTTGAAGGAATTAAGACTAGTCACGAAATTCTAAAGGAGCGCAATGGGGTGGGAGTGCTTATTGGTGGGCTTGCGGAAGCTGTATGGCACCGTGACAGGAAGCTCAAGGAATTGGATCAGCATAAAGATACAGATATCCTTCTGGTCAACGATATTGAACTTGAAAAAGACTTTGAGGGTGGGATTGATTGGTGGAGACGGAGAACAGAACAAGTTGAAACGAAAAGCAATATCTCTCGATATACCGGCCCTCAAACATGGTGGGAAAACGGTAACGGAGTTGCCCTTTCGTTTGGTGTCCGTAAAGTGTATGATCTAGAACCCGGGTTATACATCCCCGGCCATGAGTGGGTTATCCGTATGAGGGAAGCAGAAGCACTTTCAAGGATTGACGAAGCAGTACACCGTAGTGCTTTTGACACAATAGTGTTAAATAAGTTCGAACGAAGTATGCGCAAGTCAGTACAGCGAACACTCATGAAAGAATTGCGAGACTCCATGCAAGGGTACATACTCGATCCGCGTTATGAGAAAGAACAAGATAAACCGGGGGCTCTCGAGATACAAGAGTTTGATCTCAATACTGTCCGAGCTATTGAACGCTTCCGGAAAGATAAAGAATAGAATTCACAAAGAACTTCCATCAAAACCTTCCGGCAAGTGTCTAACACTAAGTGTGACAGATCACAGAAAAACTTTGATAGGAGCCCAAGCGAGGTAAATTGCCTGGGCAGTGTGCGCTGTAGTCTCGCCTCCCTCACGGTTGAAGATGCGGCTAACATCCTCTCTTCCGCTTCTGGTCCCCACTCACGTCGGCGCATCGACGGGGTATCGTGCTAAAGACACATCTGTCTTGCACGAAGCGCGTCGGCATGCTTGACACCGGATTTGAATCCGAGGTCAAAGAAATGCCGTACCAGCCTTTCTACCCGTGGCTCTATCTCAGGATCCCGGTCCCACGTGGGAGAGGTATCAAGAAGCAGGAGGGCTTGGAAGTAACACTCCAGATCTTCACCAAGATCTAGAACGCACTCCTCAAGGAGAAAAGATCCGCCTGGCGCTATAGCGCCACCGTCCTCATCCTCAAGACTCCGCTTCATGTTCTCCCACGTGCTACCGAGGAGAGTAAACAAGCGATTCTTCCACCTGTCTACCACCACGAAGAAGACTTTCTCAACTTTCTCCATATTCTCACCTCCTTTCGTACTCCCGTTAGCCAAACGGGATTAGTTTTGAAAAAGAACTCCCATCAAAATCTTCGCATGTCATGTTCGAAACCGAGTTTCGAACATTCGAAAACTTTGATGGAAGGATGGTTGGGAAGAATCCTGCTTTTTAGATTTAGAACCACTACTAAGCGATCCGAATCAAAAAAAGGTTCAACTTCCCTTGACTCATTGCTTGCTAGCAAACAACGAGCAAAGCCACCATCAGGTACTTTCTCCCTTCCTGCACAAACGTGTTGCACAGGACCCCGGGAGCAATTACCAAAGAACTTCGGGTGCGCAATCCCAACCAGAAGTATCTAGAATTCGAGTTGGGTTCGCATGCTTTTTCAGTGCCCGTGTGTTGCAACACGTTCAACTGCATGCGAGGCAGTTGCGCTCCACCTCACGTTTTGACCATTCGTCCCCCACCAAAATCCTTACTTCGTATTCGATGCTATCTTGGAACTCATAACGTTCTCCTAAAGACACACTCAAAATTATTCTTGTAAAGACTTTGGTAGGAACCCAAGCGAGATAGATTGCTTGGGTATGGGAAGGGTTATGTTTCTAGGGATAGCAGTGGCAATTTCTCTTGCCCATATCGTACACTGCTTGGAGCAGTGCACCAAAATCCCTAGCAAACTGGGGCTTCCGGAGGAGATCATCGAGCAGTCTAACTGTCACTGCTTGATATTCATCCGGCTCTTCCGGAGGGAACATGGTCGCAGTCGGCTCACATTCTTCGCCATTCCCATCATGGTCGAAGAATATTTCGAGATTTCCATCACGACCCTCAACGATTCCGAATCTCATGAGTCACCTCCTTATGCTTTTTGAAATTTTTGAAAAAGAACTCCTATCAAATGATACGAGAGCTTTTTCATATCATTTGATAGGAGCCCAAGAATACTCTTGGGCTAATATGGTTAAGACTGCCTTATGGCTCACGGGGTCTTGAAACTCCGGATTTTTATTCCGCCTTGAAGCGTACATCGCACCACTCTGATGCGAAGATTGCTCTTTTACGTTGAGCAACATGTTTCTCTGTGGAATTGGAGTGGTTTTCTCCACTGTAAGGGTTCATGCGGGTGCTACGATGCCGTCCCGCTTTGACTATCCTCCCTTTTCCCACGAGACGCCGCTTAAGGCACCGGGGTGTTCGTCGAGATACTCATACACCTCCGGTGGGAGTTCAACAATACAATTGTACTCCCTAAAGCGACGCATCTGCTCCTCGGTCGCAGTCTGATAATCATAATCTTCCATTTGATCCTCCTTTCTGGCGTTGGATTCTTCACGCCCACGGGTTGTCTCACACATTGTGCAACTCCTTTCGCCACGAAGCATCGCGGCGGCTATATTGTTTCTTCCATTTTTTTGGACCATGCGCCCCGCCCGTTTTTTGCGGCAGAGGAATCCGGATTTTCGGCTACTTCGTTTTCATTTCATGTCCCCTCTTCATCGAGCACCTCCGCCCTCACATTGGAATAATCAGACCTTGCATTTATGTGCACCCCTTTATCATCACCCTCATCTGAAACTTCAATCTCAAGTTCCAATTCAATTACATGCGTATTTCCCCAAGAACAATCGTATGTAACACGCAGTTTCTTGCTACTGTAACTATAAGCCATTCCTATTCCTCCGTTTGTGTTCCTGCCGCTTTTTTAAAATCTTTGCGGCCTTTTTCGCAAGTTCCACCACCGTCCCCGGCAAAGCATCGCGATCCTCGCGGTCGCGTTGAATGATTTGCTCAAGCAACGCAAGCGCCCACAGTTCATCTCGGTCTTTCACATGAGGCATAGATATCTCCTTAAAGAACTCCAATCAAAATCTTCGATTACTCAAAGACTTTGATAGAAGGGGAAGCAACGTGCTTCCCGTAAGGAATTGGCGGTGCACTACTCTTTGTACTCTTTGCGTACCAAAACGTTCAACCGACCCTCCTCCCGTTCAATCACCACAATCTCACCATCCTTACCAAACAACTGCAATATGCCGTTATCCGTCGCGTCGGCGAACAGTTTCAGCACGTGCCGTGCAGCATCATCGGTATAGGCAGTGAGCGTCGGATGGCTATGGGGGTCGGTGATGGTTGCCTGAACAACATCGAATTGCATAGAACACCTCCTATTGGTTATGGGTTGTTTGAAAAGAACTTTCTCCTACCACATCTTACGTCATCCGATGACGTAAAATCTGATAGGAGCCCAAGCGAGAAAAATTTGCTTGGGATGAGAGAGGGTTGAAAGTTATGTTGCCGCCCGAAATCGCCGAGAGCGAACCGCCCAGTACCAGTAGAGCTCGGTGTCGCGCTTTGCGTACTCCTTCGCCTTCTCCTCGGAGATAAAGGCAGGATTTGCGAACCATGAGGTTCCACCAATCTCGCCATCCCACTCTTTGGAGACACGAACGATCACAAAGAGCTCATCCGGTAGCTCAACTGAACTACCTGCGTCGTTCACTTCGCACTCTTCCACCCATCCAAAGCGATTCCGGTAAACTGGTCCGAGAACACTTTCATCCAGATGCCTTGTTAAAGCATCTTTCTCGTTCTCTGTCCAGCCGTGGAGACCCAACTTCGGGTAGGTCGGCCTCGTGCGACATTGGTAGTCGCCCGGCAGTGTCACCGCAACATAAATCCATTTTTTAGCCATAAGTAACCTCCTTTAAGTTACAAACAGTTAATCCAACATCCCGCCGCACGCGTAGCACCGTTTCGGCAATTTTACAATTGTGATCCGGTGCTTTGGGATGATAGTGATGCGGGATTTGCGGATGATCCTGATTTTCGGCTTTCGGATGATTTTCATGGCCATAACGTTCCCTCCTTTTGAAATTTTTTACCAAAGAACTCTCATCTCAATGCTCCTTTTTTAAAAGCAGCATCAGGATGAGAGTAGGAGATGTATCATACTCTCTTGAGGGACACGAATGTTTGAGTCTACTTCCTAATAGAAGCGCTTCGCTTCTCTGGAAGTAAACACCTCCGTGCCTTTGTACAGAAGTGGGTCGGCGTAGAACGTCATGGACATTCTCGCTTCCTCGTCTTCTGCCTCACGCCGGTGGATCTCTTCGCGATAGCGGGGGTCGTTTGGATTGACCTCACACGCCACCTCGACACCACCGGTGCATGCCCGCACCAACATCCACACCCCATTCTGCCTTTCAATTCGCGGCATAATACACCTCCTTGGTTTTTATTTTCTAAAAAGAACTTTCTTGGGAAGCTTGGGGGCTCTTTATATGTGCGTGGGTTTCAAGCCCAGCGCCAACACAATGTTGTGAGTCGCAATAGAAATCGTTTAGCTTTCTATTGTCAAAACTCAACATTAAAGAGTTGTCTCTCTATGAGAGTACTCCCCCTAACATTGCGCTTCCGAGCAACGCTCCGATTGGCAATCGGAGAGGGTTTTAGCTCACGCTTCATCCGGAAATTGTCGTACTTCCATGCGCTAACGGTGCCACCCGTCAACTTAGGAAGCCGTGCAATCCCTGCGCTTGCCTGTCGAGGAACCCTTCGGACCCCCGGAAAAAATTTCAAACACTGTTTCGCCTTCGCACAAAGCGGTAGGCATCATCAGAGCCGATATCCATCGGCTGACAGTAGCAGTGATTTGCCACCAAGCTCACTGCAAAGCTTTTATTCTTGTGGCCCGCCGCACCCATGATCGCATTGAGGACCACTTGCTTTCCCTTGGCGCCGGAGAAGACGTTTTACTTTCTTCTCATCGCTTTTGGAAAACTCAAGCGGCTTACCCTTTGCCACCCGCATGCTCATGAGCGAATCATACCGAAACATCACTTTCATCTTTCGCCCATGATACTGCACATACTCAACACAGTACCAAGCCATAGGTCACCTCCTTTCAACGGCGCATGCGCCGTGCGTCAGTAGTGGAACCATACACCAATAAGATAATGCCCATAAGGAACGGCGAGAGCCAGAAGCCCAATGCCTGCCATTCGGGATAAGGCATACCAAGTCGGTGCGCAGCCACCAATAAATTGTGGAGGAGAGTTATCTCGTACCATCCACGCGCAAGCGTGATAAGGTCGAGGGCAAGATAGAACTCACTCGCGAGTATCAGAGCCAGGCCAATCAGTATCATATCTGCCCTCCTTTCGTTTTTCGGACCCAGCGACGTGCGCGCCTCCGATAGTTTTTGTCACGCTCATCTTCTGGGACCAGCGTGGAGCATTTCGGGCAAAGGGCAAAATTCTCAAAGCCGAGCAAATCAATAAGTTGCCTGGTGGCTTCAGAATTGCCAATTTGCTGACGACACAACGTGCAAGTAAGCACCAACGTCAGTGTGAGTGTCATACCCATAACGTTCCCTCCTATTTGAAAAAGAACTTTTTTTCTCCCGCCAAAATCCTTACTTCGTATTCGGTACTATCTGGAACTCATAATGTTCTCCTAAAGACACACTCGAATTTCTAACTCATAAAGACTTTGGTAGGAGTCCGATTCTAGATTGAATCGGACGTGTGTTGTGGATCCAGCAGGGAGGCATCTACTGGATCCGTTTGAGGTTACTCACGAT
This sequence comes from Parcubacteria group bacterium Gr01-1014_29, assembly GCA_007376195.1. Classification (GTDB taxonomy): domain Bacteria; phylum Patescibacteriota; class Minisyncoccia; order Ryanbacterales; family 2-02-FULL-48-12; genus VMFT01. The sequence goes on from VMFT01000014.1 coordinate 10,251, forward strand.
CCGCCCAACCGCTCCGGTTGTTGTCCCGACGGCCCCCGTTGTGGAACTTCTTGCCTCTGGATTTGGTGGCTTGGGGGCTCGCAAAGTCCCGACCGGTTCCAGTGCATTCCATAGGGCGGGTCTTCAGCGATGGAGGCACGGAAGCAGACGGTTTGGCAGCAGGGATGGTGAACTTTTTGCCGAAGTCCCCGACAAAAGCATCCACATCTTTGTTATCGGCAACTAACTTCTCCAAGAAGCGGAGAGAGTTCAGGTACCGGTAACACCGTACATCGCGATCCTCCAGAGCGTTGGCGTGCTTGCGGCATACCACGAACCCTTTCAAATCCTCCGGCACAGCCTTTCGCTCCAACTTTGCCTCCACAAAATTGAAGTTGGGGACGATCGCTTGCTCCTCCCGGATCCCCCCACTCTTTTCTCCACAGAGAGCGCAGGTGAGCCACGCGACTGGTGCCTCTTCGAGAGGTTTCGGCAACTCAACCCTGCCAAGAACCCGGCCATTCGCTTCGGCTCGTGGCTGTTCGGCCACGGGGGTGATCGGAGTGGTGGCCTCGGTAGTGGCGGCGGCAATCATGGTATCCATAAAACCTCCTCTGAATTTGTACCGGGTGAACGAACTCATCCGGTTGGTTATTATTCAAAGAACTTTTGGTGCAGTCTGGATTTTTATATCCAGTTACAAGGCAAGAATTACTATATCCTATCGAGCGATGGTCGTAATTCGTCACCTTGCCATTCGCTATATTCTCTTCCCGCTTCAGCAATAGAATCTCTTCTATTGGGGGTGTTTTGAATTTCTTACAATCGTCCGGAAGATTGTAAGAAACCAAGAGATTGGGCGAACCCCTAGTGCTCTGGCATCTGCACCGCATGCCTGCACAAAATTTTTCTCCCGCCACAGACGGTCATTAGTACCTATGCCATGAATTTTTCCCTTATCATGACCGTCTTTGGTAGAAGTGAAATAGCTTTATCCGTTTTATGGCTATTTCGAAAAGAGGGTTTGTTTATTGTCGGAAAGGCCCTCCTCCGACTAGCTAGACAAGTTTCCGTCTCTAGCTGACGTGATTGGAACCCTCTCCGCTCTGCACGCTTTTTACAGTCGCGCGAGCAAATCGAGTACCCGCTGCTGCCAGCAACCCCGGTGTTCGATCCGTTCAACAAGTTCCGTAGGATGATTCTCGCGAATCTCCCACTTGGTCATTGTCGCGGCATCGAGCCACGCAGGCTGGGCCGTATCGAATATGTAGAGTGCATTGTCCTTTTGGACGCACTCTGCAAACCCGAGCGGCTTACCGGAAACAGCAAGCGCTATCCATCCTTCGTACCGCCGTCCGTGAAACAAGCGCGTATTCGGGATTGGAGTAGCTCCGATCTGACGGAGAAAGTCGAGCCGAGCAGGGTCAAGTTCCGACCGCCAATGCGAGTTGCCACCATTTGGCGACGGCACCGGCCAGAACCCCTCGGGCAAGAGCTCAACCTCTTGGGACACTGTTACTAGCAATCCCAATCGAACAAGCACTGCCACCCGGCAATTCCCGCACCCCAGCTCCCAACGATCTCCGCCTTCACAGGCACCGAGCAAATGCTTTTGCTGCATTCCTTCCTCCTTTTTTCTTTTTTGCGTTTTCCCGAACTTGCGGGCCGTGATGGGAGACTAGACAGCCCGCAGGTTCGGGAAACGCTTTTTTCACTGAACTTACTGGCATTATACTCGGCTAGAAAAATTTGTCAAGTGCTTCTGACATTTCAAGCTACTAGAAAGCATAAAAACATTGAAAAATAAGGGTTTTTTAGCTTTTTTGTTTGATATGCAAAGACAACATTTTTTGTTTTTAAACTTGTTGCCCATAAAAACAAAACTGTCAGCTGTGCTTGACATTTTTTTGCTCACATGCTATCATCTCTAGCAAGTGCACCTTGGAAATAAACCAAAAACCCCGCCGTAGCGGGGCAAGCCGGCAGCCTTGAGCCGAGAGTCGAGGCAAAAAACAAATTTTGGGAGGAAAAAGAAAAACGGGAGCGTGTTGAATATGGATATCGTGGCGAAACGTTGCCACGGAGATAAGCCCCTGTCAGCGGTTGGCCTAGAGAGTGAATGTTTGTCATCTTAAAGCCGGAAGCCGCATGCACCTTCAGGGGTTCGATATGAAATGGAAAAAACAGGTGCACATTTTGGTTTTGCTCCCCAAAAAAAATCCTCCCAGGAGAGGAGGACCAAGTGGTCCAAATTACAGGTGGCGGCGGAGGTGTCTAAGTAAGACTTCCGCCCTATGCCTTTTTGTTGGGGTCTGTGCGTTGCATAGACCCCTCATTTTTTCTATACACCTTCCACAATATTTCAAATAAGAATCGAAATGCTTCTGCTATATCTTTATGGTCTATAAGAATGCCTGAAATTTTTCCCTTTAATGCAGATATATAAACTTGTTTGCCTGATACCAAAATATCAGCATGATAATCATGTTCGGAAGCCGGGAGATGCACGGCATCACGCAACATTTCTTTATCGCTATCTTTAAAAATCTTACCTTTTGCAGATGTGTATAGAAGGCGTGAATGGATTTTCTTTTGAACACGTCGTGGCGTGTATGACTTTGTGAGTGCGGGGAAAATACGAAAGATGTCATCGGCTGCAAGAATACTCATAACTTCTTTTTCTTTTGATTTCATTAGAACATCACGCATCCGTTCTAAACCTTCCTTTCCCTCAAAAAATCGTACATGTGGGCGATCTTCCGTTGTGTTAAAGAGTTCCTTTAACTCCGGCAAAACTTCTTTCAGTTCTCCTTGTTTCTGTTCCAAACCTTTTTTCTCGCGCTCAATCAAAAATTCCAGCTGGTCGGGGTCTTCGGCAATATACAGCTGTTTTTTGCCTTTTGTCTGCATGCTGATAAGCCCCATTTTTTTGAGGGACTCAATTTGCGCGTATGCCGTGGGGCGGTTGATGCCAGCTTTCGCAGCTATTTCCAATACGGGCGAAGGACCAAGCTCCAGCATAGCAAGATATACTTTTGCTTCGTTTTCCGAGAGCCCGATGTGTTTTAGTTGATTCAACATATTTTTAGTATAACACAAAAGGAGACGGTTAAACGCCTCCCTTTTGTCTCCCACTTACTAAACCCTCGAATACTTCCAGAACTTGGTAAGTGGGGGGAGAACGATCGTATTGCGTTCTCCCCGATGGCGGTTTTTATGTTTGGAGTTTTTTTAATTTTTCTCCGAGAGGATTGTGTGCCGCCTTCCTCTCTATCCCCTGACGGAGGACCCGTGAAATTCATCTGCAACAACTTAATGCCCATTGAATTATTGGATACCTCCCAAAAAAACGGTTGGACACTGTGCTTTTTTCCGGGTAACCGGAAAAACTTAGGAACACTACAAGAATTTCATCTGTTTTTCCCTCCTTTCTTCATCAAAGAGCCATTTCGGGAAGCATGCAAAATAATATTGTTAAAGTTGATGCTTCCCGAAATTGAGCTTCGACTTTTTTAACAATCTCTCATCAAAGCTTTCCAAATGAAACCCTATGTAATATATAAATGGGCTCTGGAAAGCTTTGATGAGAGCGGGAGTTTTTTTCTGGATAAAACTCCCAAAACCCATGCATGTGCATTCAGTTTACATTCACAAAAACATGCCTAACTCCTTTCTTGGCGCAAGGGGAATAGTATCACCACTCTCCCACGCAAATTTGAGATAATTTTAGCATAAATAGTATACAAAGTCAATAGCTTGTGAAAAATAGTGCGTAAATTGGCAGAAAGCCCTTATTTTAAGCCATTTTTAACGTTTTTAGAGCGTTTTCGAGGTCACTTGGAAGCTCGGTTTCCAAATGGATACGTTTTCCGTCGGGGGTTGTAAACTCAAGCCCGGAAGCATGTAAAAACTGGCGCCCGAGACCTGCAGGGCAAGCATATTTCTTACCCCCATAAAGCGAATCACATGCTACCGGATACCCGATGGATGCCAAATGGGAACGGATTTGATGGGTTCTGCCAGTCTTTGGAGAAACCTCAAGCAGCGTATAGTCTTTGAATCTTTTTTTGACGGTAAAATGCGTCTCCGCCGAACGTGCGCCATCTACCATGCGCGGAGAGGCAACGCGTTTACGAAAGTCTTTTTTAGAACGCGCGATGGGAAGCGAAATGACACCGTCGTCTTTGGAAACTACCCCCGAAACGAGCGCGCTGTATGTTTTTTTTATTTTGCGATCGTGAAATAACTTCTTAAAATGCTCATATGCCGCGTGGTTTTTTGCAACGAGTAAAACGCCAGACGTGTCTTTATCGAGCCGGTGTACTAGCTCGGCTGTTGGATATTTTTTCTGAATCTCTTGCAACAGCGTCCCTTCCGTGCGATGCTCGTCCGGGTGTACCGAAACACCTGCTGGTTTATTGACAGCAAGAAGATTGCTGTCTTCATAGATAAGATACATAGTGCGCGCGCCTGGACTCGAACCAGGGACCCCCACAATGTCAATGTGGTACTCTAACCAACTGAGCTACGCGCGCATATTTCTTGACTTTACAATCCCGTCAATCAAACCTTTTACTTTAAAAAACTCTTTCCTCCCCCGAACTCGAATATGCACTGTTCCTTATTAAATTAAACAAACTAAAAAACTTTACACTATTTGCCTGCTTTTTAACAAGTATGCTCTTTGCTTTGGTTGGAAGACTAAGATTTTTAAACCACACGCTCTGTGTTGATTTTGGAACACCTAAAAAAGATTTTATCTCTCCATACGATTTCCCTTCCAACCTCATTTTTAGGGCTTTTTTGTAATCGTTCCGTAAAACCGGCATCATTTAAATATTACCTTACTACGTTCCTGTGCCGCCAACGGGGATCGAACCCGTATTGCCGGATTGAAAGCCCGGTTTCCTAACCAATTAGAAGATAGCGGCTTGTTGTACATACTACCAAATAATCATTTATTTATCCATATCAAAAGCCCCCGACTCGTGCGGGGTTTTTGATTAAAAAAGATGCGCTGCTAATCGGCGCTAGATAATGCCGCTTCCAGCTCTGCGTCAATATCAGCAAATTCCTGATCCAGGTTTTCAAGCTCCGTATCGGCAAGATCTTGTTCCAGTGTTTCAACGGACGTGCCGTCGCCTGTTATATCCTGCGGCTCGCCTACTTCCTTTGATGGCAAGGTAACGTAATATACGGCCCCCAATATGAGGAGAGCCACAATGATAAAAATAAGAAGGTTGTTATTCATAGGTTTGATATCATAAGTTGTTACCATCTTTTGGCATGAGCTGACCTTTCTTTATCTCAACAACAACTTCCACCAGGGCCGCGTGCGCTTCCCGAAGAGCTGCTTTCACGTCTTCCATCCGCGCCCTCGCGTTGCCGATTGCTTCCGCAGGATTGTCAGCTTCGGGCGCTGAGCGCAAATCAGCAGCCGCTTCATCAAGTTTTGTTTTTGTTTTTACAATCGTATCCCGAGCTTCCGTCATCAAAGGCGTTATGCCGCTTACATCTGCTCCCTCTGCCGCGATACGCGAAACGCGCTCGTCTATTCTGTCTGCCAATCGCGTAAGCCGGCCAACCGCCGACTGCATCCGACCTACAATGCGCTCGATATGCTTTTGCATTTGTTCTTTGCGGTGTTCGGAAAGCTGTGCCTTACGCGCTTCCCAGCGTTCGCGCAAAACTTCATGGCGCTGTTGAATGTTCTCTTTTGCTTCATCCCTCTGCTCATGCACATTCTGCTTCATCTCATTAAACCGCGCTCTCATGTCCTCGCGCCGTTGTTGAATGGTTTGACGAAACTCATCCCTCTCTTGCGTCGTGTTTTGGCGCATTTCTTGCCTCTGTTCGCGCATTGCATCCCGCGCGCCCCCCTGCTGTTCACCCCTCATAGGCACGGGTTTTACAACATTGCGCTCATACTTACGGCGCAAAAGTTCCTCTCGTTGTTCCGGGGTTAATCCCGGGCGGCTATCTAGGGCGTTAGGATCCCCTGTGTCTATTGTCGCTGATCCAGAAACACTCGCATCAACCGCTGTATCAACTGTTTCCTGAGCAACCGCTTTTGATACAACACACAAAGAAAACGTCAGAATAAAAAGTGTGGTAATAATGTTCATATTAACAATATGATTATTCACTGATAAATCTTCGACCTACTTATAATATACCATCTCGCATAAACCTTGCAATTATAGAAGAAAGATAACACAATGCGCCCATGAATATTCTTGCCATTGAGACATCGTGTGATGAGACAGCTATCGCAATCATACAGACCTCTAGTGACGGCCGTTCTTTTCGTATACTTTCCAACATTGTGCTTTCGCAAATCGCGCTTCATGCCCAATGGGGTGGGGTAGTGCCAAATTTAGCTAAGAGAGAGCACGAGAAAAATCTGGTCCCGCTGTTTCTGCAGTCGCTTGAAGAAGCAAAACTTCCTGAATCAAGAATTATGAATCAAGAATTATGGGAAAAGAAAACCCGTAATTCATACTTCATAATTCATAATTCAATTCTCGAGAAAAATGAAGAGCTGCAAAATCAATTCAAAAAACACATCCTCTTGTTGCCAAAACCGGCTATCGACTTCATTGCCGTTACCCAAGGCCCGGGACTGGAACCCACACTTTGGGTGGGAGTAAACTTCGCGCGCGCGCTTTCGGCATTGTGGGATGTGCCACTGATCGGAATAAACCACATGGAAGGGCATATCGTCTCTGCGCTCCTAAACTCAAAATTAAAAGTGCAAAGTGCAAAATTACAATCTAAAAATAAAAAATTTCTAACGCCTAAAGCCTATAGCCTAAAGCCTATTTCATACCCTGCACTTGCGTTGCTTGTGAGCGGCGGACATACCGAGCTTGTTCTCATAAAACGCCCATTACGCTATGAGATAATTGGCGAAACGCGGGACGATGCAGCTGGTGAAGCGTTTGATAAAGTGGCGCGGATTTTAGGGCTGGGATACCCGGGCGGTCCTCACGTTGCGGCATTAGCGCAACGTGCGCAGACTCACGCAGAACGAACGCGGAAAAACGCAGAAAGTAAAGGTCAGCGTATTTCTGCGTTACGTCCGCGTGTATCAGCGCGGGAGCTTATGCTCCCGAGGCCGATGATGCATTCAAAAGATTTCGATTTTTCATTTTCTGGATTAAAAACCGCAGTCCTCTATCTTGTCCGTGATTTAGAAAAACAAGGAATACATATAAAGAAACTTCGGCCAACTATTGCGAAAGAATTTCAAGACGCCGTTGTAGATGTGCTTGTCGCAAAAACCATCCGCGCGGCAAAAGAATATAAAGTAAAAAGTATTATTCTCGGTGGCGGTGTTGCCGCCAATACAGAATTGCGAAAACGTTTATCTGAAAAAGTTGCTGAATATATTCCGGCATCCAGTCTCCGGCTTCCGGATTCCAGCGTAACTGGTGACAACGCCCTTATGATTGCCGCGGCCGCAATTGCTCGCGTAAAACAAGCAAAAAAAACAAGTCGTTCGACAAAGCTCATAACAAGCTGGAAAACCTTGAAGCCAAATAGTATTATGAGGTTACTATGAGTGACTTCTCTAAACCTTATACCGCAAAAGAACACGAGGACCGGATATATGAGCGATGGATGGAATCGGGCTACTTTACGCCAGAGAATTTGCCGGATGCGAAAAATCGGAAACCTTTTACTATGATACTCCCCCCACCGAACGCTACGGGTACCCTGCATATAGGACACGCGGTGATGCTGGCCATTCAAGATACACTTATTCGATTTTGGCGCATGCGGGGACGCAAAACCTTGTGGCTCCCCGGCGCAGACCACGCGGCCATTGCCACGCAGGAAAAGGTAGAAAAAGAACTGTATAAAAAAGAAAAGAAAACCCGCCACGATCTGGGGCGCGAGGAATTTCTGCACCGGGTAGACGCGTTTGTGGAAGAAAGCAGGTCCACTATAAAAACCCAGATCAGAAAAATGGGCTGTTCGCTCGACTGGACCCGCGAAGCATTTACGATGGATGCGCAAAGAAGCTTAGCGGTTCGAACGGCTTTTGTGCGCATGTATGATGCTGGGCTTATCTATCGGGGACATCGTATCGTAAACTGGGACCCAAAACTGCAGACGACCGTTTCTGATGATGAAATAGAATGGATGGAAGAAAAAACGCCTTTTTACTATTTAAAATATGGGCCGTTCACTATCGGTACCGCCCGCCCCGAGACAAAATTCGGTGACAAATATGTAGTAATGCACCCGGACGACGAACGCTACAAGCAATATAAGCACGGGCAAACCATAGACCTTGAATGGATAGGCGGCCCGATTACCGCAACTGTTATAAAAGATAGAGCGATAGACCCAGAATTCGGAACCGGTGTTATGACGATAACGCCCTGGCATGACACAGCAGACTTTGATATTGCAGAGCGGCATAAGCTAAACAAAGAACAGATAATCGACCTTCAGGGGAAACTTCTTCCTATAGCGGGCGCATTTGCCGGTGAGCACGTTACGAAAGCGCGGCCGAAAATCGTTGAGAAGCTGAAAGAAAAAGGGCTTATAGAAAAAGTCGACGAGAACTATATTCATCGTATAGCGATAGACAGCCGAGGAGGCGGTACTATTGAGCCCCAAATACTGGAACAGTGGTTCATAAGTGTAAGTGCAAAGTTGTGGAGTGTTTCCTCTAACGAGGAAACTACATTAAAAGAAATGATGCAGCGCGTTGTCGAAAATGGGCAAATAACAATTCTTCCGAAACGGTTTGAGAAAATATATTTTCATTGGATTAACAATCTCCGCGATTGGTGCATCTCCCGCCAACTCTGGTACGGACACCGGATTCCCGTATGGTACTGCGTAGCCTGTGGGAAAAACGCGAAGAATGAGCAAGATTTGCAAAAATGCACCCGGCCTATTGTAAGCATTGAAGACCTTACTGCATGTCCTCATTGCGGCGGCGCGATACGGCAAGATCCAGACACGCTTGATACGTGGTTTTCTTCCGGACTTTGGACATTTTCCACGCTTGGATATCCTGAAAAAACAAATGATCTTGAGCAATACCACCCGACTGATGTTTTGGAAACGGGCTACGATATTCTGTTTTTTTGGGTAGCGCGCATGATTTTAATGACGGGGTTCCTCTTGGGAGATATACCCTTTCATACTGTGTATCTCCACGGCCTCGTGCGTGATGCCCAAGGAAGAAAAATGTCTAAGTCGTTGGGAAATATAATTGATCCTCTTACGATGTCTGAAAAGTATGGCGCTGATGCAACACGTTTGTCGCTTCTTATTGGAAATGCGCCGGGAAATGATCTTAAGATGTCGGAAGACAAAATCCGCGGGTACCGAAATTTTGCCAACAAAATATGGAACGCGAGCCGGTTTGTCATTACAAACACGGAAGAATTTAGTCCTGCCACCACCGAAAAAATCAACCTTACGCTGCGTGACAAAAAAATATTGGCAGATGTTGAGAGACTTTCTAAAGAAATCACCAAAGACATTGAAAACTTCCGCCTGTACCTTGCTGCGGAAAAAACATACCACTACTTCTGGCACACGTTTGCTGATAACATAATAGAAGAGGCAAAACCGCGTCTGAAAGGAACTGATACAGCCGACAAGACTTCCGCAGAGCGCATGCTCTACGAAACTCTCATAACACTCTTGAAGCTCCTGCATCCTTTTATGCCGTTTGTAACAGAGGCGGTGTGGGAAAAGGTGCCAAACAATAAAGATTCGCTTTTGATGGTAGAAAAATGGCCGGTATAAAGATTAAATCAATTTGAATAGTTTTACGACTCAACTCGTATACGCGTTCTTGGGCGGTTTGATGCCGGCGCTGATTTGGCTTTTTTTTTGGTTACGCGAAGATTTACATCCCGAGCCTAAACGACTTCTTACCAAAGCCTTCGCCGCGGGCGCTGTGGCAATACCCTTCGCGCTACTCGCGGAGGCGGTAATTTCTTGCGGACTTACGTATCTATTTTTTACTCCCCCCCAAACAGAGCATTCTTCCGTCGGACTCACATTGTTGCCGTTGTGCGCATCTTCAAAACCGCCGTTCCATATCGTTGCGATACCTGTAGGCGCGCTTATGCTTATTGCTTTTGCCGCCGCAGAAGAAGTGATAAAATACATAAGCGCAAAACAGTTCGTGTTGAAAGGAAAAGACTTTGACGAGCCAGTTGACGCGATGATATACTTAATAACAGTTGCACTCGGATTTGCCGCTTTTGAGAATTTCTTTTTCCTGCTCTCGGCGTTCGCCAACACGTTCTTTGATGGTATTGTCGTGAGCAATCTGCGGTTTCTCGGCGCCACACTTCTGCATGCCGTAAGTTCCGGTGTTGTCGGATACGCAGTTGCTCTCTCATTCTATCGGCAGGGGGAACGCAAGCGGTACGTCGCGGCAGGCCTTTTCTTTGCAACAATGCTTCACGCGCTTTTCAATGTTCTTGTGGCAAACAAAACAACAGGCGCAGTAGGGCTTTTCCAAGCGCTCAGCATGCTTATACTTACAAGTGTCTTTCTTATCTTCGCGTTCGATCGCGTAAAGAAAATTAAAAAAGCAGCGAGATTCCAACAATCATACATACCATATAATCACTAAAATCACACTATGTCTCAAGAACACCAATCATTTTTTGAAAAACTTACCGGAAGCGTTCCGGCCGATTCTGACGAGATGTTGCCGGAATATCCGAAAGCCGTTGCAACAGGAAACGTACTCCTCGAAAAGGATGAAACAGCCGCCAAAACCAATTCAGATAGCGATACAGACGACTCTCAAAAAACCGATGAATGGCTCGAGGAAGTGCACAGCGACGAAGGACAGCTTACGGTTGATGTATACCAAACGCCGACGCATGTTGTAGTGCAAGCTCCCATGGCAGGCGTAAAACCCGACGAAGTCGATGTTTCCATCAACAATGATATGATAACCATCCGCGGCAAGCGCGAACACAAAAAGGAATCCGAAAGCGGCGATTACTACTACCGTGAGTTGTATTGGGGCGCGTTCTCGCGGTCTATTCTCTTGCCGGAAGAAGTAGACTCCGACCGCGCGGAGGCATCGTTTAAAAACGGGCTCTTGACGATAAAAATGCCGAAGATAAACAAGGAGGGAATAAAACAAGTAAAGATACAGACAAAAGAAGAGTGAAAAGCGACTTTTATACAGAAGCCAAACCGTTTATCCATCCTATAATTTTGTGAAAAAGGTTCGTATCATTTACACGAACAGCTAATGTTCCGTATTGCAATCTATTAAAAGGACGTTTATGTTGACTTGATTTGCTCACACCATAATATGTCTTCTGAAACTTTTCCAATGGTACGTTTGTTATCTTGCACCAAAACCTCAAAAGTTCTTTTTCATTCATATGCTCGTATATTCGGATGCTGGCAGTGATTCTGTTTTCCTCAACCTTACATATATCTCGAAGAAAACGTAAAAACAAAGAAATAAGCGCGGGGTCACTGTTAACAAATGAAACCGGATGATTCGTGACCTCCCGTCCATGTACTTTCTTAGTCATCTTATATCCTTCGGCCCAATAAAGAGCTATACCGATAAGTTTTAATTCCTTGCGAGAAATACTCATAATCTCTTTCCTTGCGGCAGAGCGAATTTTCCTCATCCGCTGTATAGCTATATGAGTTTGATTCTTGTTACGGCGAATCAAAGCGACAATTGACTTCGTATATACTCTCTTCCTTAATCTATCATTCGCTTTATCCGACAGTTCCAAACCAGAAAACCACCCTGATAAAGTGCTTTTAGGTATCCCTAACAAACTATTAATTTCGCTATAACTGCGACCAACTAGGCGCAACTTGAAGGCTTCTTCGTAGTCTTTTCGTACAACTGAGCCCATGTTCTCATTGTACAGCAGGTTCGATTTGTGTAAACCTTCTTTGTTGTGTATAATGTAGCCATGCCGCGGTAGCTCAGTGGTAGAGCGCAGCCCTAAATCTTTGGGGCTTTCTATAGAAATATAGATTGAAAAACTGGGTGAACTCGGGGAAACTTCCATGTTTTGGAACAATCCCGAGCCAAGCCGAGGAGGGTATTGGTTCCTCGGAAGGTGTAGAGACTAGCAGGTGAGTCCCAACAATAACCCTGCACAAGCGCCCAGCTCCATATCCTTGTTGTGTCACAATAAGAATGGAGATGAGATAGTCCAAAACAGCTTTTGGAAGAGGCTGGCGTCGGGTGTTCAATTCACCCCCGCGGCACTGATATAAAAACAATCCCGGTGTAACCGGGATTGTTTTTCCAACAAAACCACGCGATCGCATAGTATTTTTGGAAATCTGGGAATCAAAAATTTATTCGATTACCGTAACGCGGAGATAATGGCTTTGATTATTCTGTTTCTTCTTTGTTAAGAAAATCGCGCGTTGCGGCAATAAGGGACTGAATATGCGGCTCGCTCGCGTTAATAAAATCGGATAGTTTTTTCCATTTTATATCAAGATATTCATGCGCCAATTCATTGCGCAGTTTCACCCATTTTTGGTATTGCGCAATAGCGTCTTTCGGCAAAGCAAGCATATCCATCGCTCTCTCCACCATGTTTGCGTAGCCGTAAGGGTTGGGCACGCGCTTGCTTGCCAAAACAATTTTTGCGATATCAATAACGCCATTCATGAGATTTTCCAGCCACCGCTCCACAGCACCTCGCATGATAAGATTATTTTCGTATTCTTTTTGAGAAAGAGCGGAAAATGGCTGGTAAAGCGTTCGCTGCGCTTCAATAAATTCTACAATGTTTCTCAAGCGATCCGCGTCTTTTTTTATCAGAGAAGCGGAACGCATAAATATGTCATAATAATCTTTTGAAAATTCGTAATACTCTTCCGCGGCTTTGGTCACCATCAACATAAATTGAAGAAACAACCCCCGATCTTTTATCGCAAGAGGAATTCCGGAAATGGCGGCATCCGC
>VMFT01000015.1 GCA_007376195.1 Parcubacteria group bacterium Gr01-1014_29
CTTTGTAGGAGCAGGCTGGGGGAAGCGGAAAATGAGTTTAAGAAACTGCAAGTAGAGCTTGACTCTGATTCCAGTACCTCGTATAGTGGCAAGGAATAACTTGAAAGGAGTTATATATGGAACACGAAAAGCTAGGGCGTTTGCCTTCATGGGATCTCTCCGCTTTATTTTGCGGCGCAGATGATCCGCGGATTGCCGAAACTCTGCGCGACGCGCATCAGCGGGCGGATGAATTTCAGCAAGCATGGCGCGGGAAGATAACAGACGCATCGTTGCCGGAAGATATTTTGCGGGCATTGCAGGAATATGAAGCGATATTGCAAGAGGCTGTAAAACCGTATTTATATGCCGACTTGCTTCACGCGACGGATGTGGAAAATCCGAACCACGGAGCGCTTGCGCAAAAAACACAAGTGGCGCTTACAGATATAGGGAATAAACTTTTATTTCTTGGGTTGGAGCTTATTGGGTTATCTGATGAGACGCTGCGGCGGCTGGTTGATGGAGATGCGCTTAAAAATTATGCGCATTATCTTGAAAAACTCCTTCGCACAAAACCACACCGCCTGATCGAGCGCGAGGAGCAAATGATGAATGATTTTTCGCTTACCGGCGCGTCTGCTTTTACGCGCTTGTTTGACGAAGAATTATCTCGGAAGAAATTCCGCGTGGTGATAGACAGCGAGACGCATGAATGGCCGGAAGAGAAGGTGCTCAATTTGCTGCATGACGCAGACCGGGAAAAAAGAAAAGCAGGGGCTGATGCGATAACAAGAGAGCTTGAGAAAGATTTGTGGCGTCTTACCTATATTTTTAATACGCTGGCACAGGACAAGCATATCTCCGATCGCTATCAGAAGTATGCAACACCCGAAGCTTCGCGGCATCTTGCAAACGAAACCACACAGGAAATGGTAGATACCATGAGTGCTGCTGTGAGCGAAGGCATCGGTGTGGTTGCCGACTACTACAGCCTAAAGCGCGAGGTTCTTGGATTGTCCGAGCTGTATGATTACGACCGCTATGCGCCAGTGCTTGCGTCCGAAAAAATATACTCGTTTGACGAGGCGCGCGAGATTGTTCTTTCTGCGTATGGAAAATTCTCGCCGGTTATGCGAGAGAAAGGAAGCGAGTTTTTCGAAAAGCGCTGGATAGACGCCGAGGCGCGGCACGGGAAACGTGGCGGAGCGTTTTGTTCGTATATGACGCCTGATACCCATCCGGTGGTGTTTCTCAACTATCTGGGAGCGACAAAACATGTGCTTACCCTTGCGCATGAATTGGGACACGGCGTGCATGCCTCCCTTATGCGTAAACACACCCTGCTTAATTTTGATACGCCATTGACAATAGCCGAGACCGCGAGTGTGTTTGGCGAGATGCTGGTGTTTGACAGTTTGCGAAAAACATTGGAAGGGAAAGAGCGTGTCGCGCTTTACATGGGTAAAATCGAGGAGATATTTGCGACCGTGTTCCGCCAGCATGCCATGTATAAGTTTGAGCAGGATTTTCACACAGCGCGCAGGAGTGAGGACGAACTGAAGTCGGAACGAATCGGTGAGTTGTGGATGTCTCATCAAAAGGCAATGTTCGGGGATTCCGTTACAATGCGCGACGATTATAGTCTGTGGTGGAGTTACATCCCGCACTTTCTCCACACGCCGTTTTATGTGTATGCCTATACATTCGGTGAACTTTTGACATTATCGCTTTATGATACGTATCTCAAAACGGATGACAAGGCGGCGTTTGCCGATACCTATATTGCCATGCTGGAAACGGGCGGCACAAAATCACCGCAAGAGTTGGTAGATCCGTTCGGGGTTGATTTATCAAGCAAGGAATTCTGGCAGGGAGGGATTCGTGTGGTAAGGGAAATGGTGGAAGAAGCGAGAAAGTTGAATTAGGATTTATTTTCCCTTGATTCTTGATTCATACTACGTCATTCTAAAAGTATATGCCCCTTTTTCACGCGTCTGTTTTTCTTCTCTCAAGCATTATGCTTGCGATTGCCGGCGACTGGCTGGTGCGTTCGCTCGCGCGCATCGCGCGTTATTTCGGGTGGCAAGAATTTATTGCCGCCTTTTTTATTATGTCAATTGTCGTTTCGGTGCCGGAACTTTTTATCGGCCTTACGGCCGCATTTCAAGGCATACCGGAGCTTTCGTTTGGAAATATCATAGGCGCGAATATTATTCATTTTACGCTTGCGCTTGCTCTGGCTACTATCGTGCTTGGGAAACTGGAATTTGACAGTGAGAATGTTCGCCTAGCCGCTGATTTTACGATTTTGTTCGCGCTTTTTCCGTTTTTACTTATAATAGATGGCGTTTTGTCGCGCGTGGACGGTATGGTGCTTATGAGTTCATTTTTTATCTATGTTATATGGGTGTTTTCAAAACGTGAGCGATTCAGCCAGTACTACCGGCCTGTTATATGGGACGGAAACCACCATCTTCTTTCTCCGTTTGAAAAGTTTCAGCAAGTCATGAAAGATTTCGGCCTGTTTGTTTTTGGAATGGGCGTGTTGCTTCTTGCCGCACAGGGAATTGTAAATTCGGCTACGTTTTTTGCAAACGCGTTTAATATTCCTCTCGTGGTAATCGGAGTATTTGTGGTGGGGTTGGGCACGGCGCTTCCCGAGACGTATTTCGCACTTTCCTCTGCGCGGCGCGGAAACGCATGGATGGTGGTCGGCAATCTGCTTGGTTCCACCGTGCTTACAGCGAGCTTGGTGTTGGGACTTGTTGCGTTTTTGCATCCCATTATCATTACCGATTTCTCGCCGTATATTGTGGCACGCGCGTTTTTGGTACTTTCCGCGGTAGCGCTTCTGGTATTTTCACATACGGATAACAAGATTACCTCCCGCGAGGCGCTAGTTTTACTAATGCTGTACGTTCTCTTTGGAGTTGTGCAACTTTTTGTGCTCTGATTTTTTATGTTAAACACCGGGTGTTTAACAAACAGGGAATAAAAAAGCCCCCGAGGGGGCTGTTAGTGGGTGAGAGACGCTAGCGAATTGGATAATTTTTATCCCAGCATGCATAACACATGCTTTCCGGATTTTCATACATTCGCTGCAGTCCCTCAATGGACAAGTACCCGAGAGAATCCAATTTGTATAACTTGTTGTATTTCTTTTCAGTGCGCTGGTTGATGAGCTGCCGGATTGTTTCTGGGTCGCTGCATTCATGCGCAATAAGCTCGTCTATGATTCGCCATGTATCTATTCCATAGTAGCAAGGGCCCGTAATGGGAGGACTGCTTATGCGCACATGCACTTCTCGGGCGCCATGATGTTTTAAAAGAAATATCACACGTGGAATAACATTGCCGCGTACAAGGGAGTCGTCTATGACAACAACCACTTTTCCGTTGATATATTCGGGGATGATTCCCAATTTTAACTCTATGCCTTGTTGCCGGAGATCGTTGACCGGCTCAATGAAACTGCGTTCTGCACCGTGAAAGCGAAACAGTGCTTCCTGCAGATACGGAAGATCTGCTCTCTCGGCATATCCGCGAGCGGCATGTATTCCGGAGTCCGGTACGCCAACAACAAAATCAGCATTATGAGGCGGGGGCTGTTCACGGGCAAGAATGCTGCCTAATTTCCTGCGAAAAAGCGCAGTTCGTTCTTTGGTAAACGCATGTGAATCTTGCCTGCGAAAATAAATATCCTCGAACGCGCATTTTTTTGGCGTGGCTTGCCGGTATACCTTATATTCTATTTCGATCTCATGATGCCCATGCCGGAGTATAAGGCAATATCCGGGTTTGATGGAATGCAAAAAACGCCCCCTCGGCAATTTCGCTTCATCGAATATATTATCCTCTGATGAAATAATATATCCGTTTACAAACTCCCCGAACTCAAGCGGTCGAAACCCCCACGGGTCTCGCAGGGCATAGAGCGTGTTATTGTAGAGAAACACCGCAGAAAACGCGCCTTGCCATCCCGATGCGGCTTCAAGTAAGGCGTTTTCAAAGGTTGATTTAGTAGAAACTTCTATTGACCGTATCATAAGCTCTGTATCAACATAGGCATCGCGCATGGCGGTATGCACGCTTTCGCGCCTATAGAGATGTTGGTACAGATCGTCAACACAGGAAGGCACCAGGTTGCCGTTATAAGACACAAGAAATCGTTCACCGAGAAAATATCCTTCCATCGGTTGGATCGCGGCCTTTGCTTGTTCAACTGAAAGAGGATCGGAAAAATCAACCCCTGATGTCGCATAGCGCAAATGTCCGAGGCTAGCAACACCCCGCCATGGTTCCGTTTTAAGCTCTTGCCGCATTCTGAAAAACGCGCGATCAAGTGATCCTAAACCCTTGTGTTCTTTTATGGTTCTGTCCTGTCGACTGACTGCAATGCCCGCGCTGTCTTGACCTCGGTGGTTCAGATGGAACAACATCGCATACGTATGTTGCGCGATGTCTGCGGTTGCTTGGCGCTGTATAATTGCTGCAACTCCGCACATACATAACCCTCCTTGGTTTGTTTTGGTTTTACAAAGAAACTATTACTCTTTACATAATCATACAAACACCCCATTGTCTATCATGGTCTTTTTTATGCTTACCACAGGGGTAGCTCCTCACTTTTCTAATTCCTAAAATAATGGACGGTCGTCTTGTGTTTTAGGAATAAAATTCTTACACAAGAATGTGACTAGTCGAGCTTCGTACATACGGAAATGAAAAACACGTTCAAAAAAGCAATTTCCAAATATACTATGCGATCGCATAGTTATCTTGGAAATCACGCATGTGACACATACCAACTCACACAACCAACAAACGCAGACATGCTATTGACTTCTTTCATGACTTCTGCTAGCATCTCTAAAGCTGTGGATAACTTTGTTGGAGACACAGAGGATAGTGTGTTAGTGTTTAAATACAAACTAAACCACGTGGGTTTTTGAATACTAAAAAGGTAGCAGCCTAAAAAGCCAAAAAGTCCTGTCCAAAGATAGGGGATGGGGCTGTTTGTTGCTTTTTTGAGTTTAAGGTGCCCATATATTAATATCTTTTGTTTTAAGTAGGGGTGGTAGGAGCCCACTTACACATATAATGCAAAAGACTTATTTTTCGCGGTATAAAGAGCCGCTTATGCCGCTTCCTGATCTGGTAGATATGCAGGTCAGTTCTTTTCGTTGGTTGCTTGAAAGTTAAAAGAACAGGAAGTGTTTCTGGGCGATTTTCCGCTTATGACCAAGCGCGGCACCTTTGTTATTAACGGTGTTGAGCGAGTAATAGTTTCACAACTTGCGCGTTCATTTGGAGTTTACTTTACGGAATATTATCTGCGCGGCAAAAAACTTTTTGGCGCAAAAATTGTGCCTTCGCGCGGCGCGTGGCTAGAATTTGAATCAGACGTAGACGGGGCGCTCTACGTTAAGATTGATCGCAAGCGCCGTATTCCTGTTTCGGCCTTGCTCCGTATTCTGGGTCTTCCCACAGATGACGAAATAAAAAATGCGTTTGGAAGCATAGATAACCAAGAGCCGTCCTATATCGCGAAAACACTTGAAAAGGATACGGCAAAAACCATAGATGAAGCGTATGTGGAGTTGTACAAGCGTATCCGGCCGGGCGACCTTGCTACGGTTGATAACGCGCGCGAGCTTCTGCAAAGCATGTTTGGGAGCGACCGGTATGATCTTTCTATGGTAGGGCGCTATAAATTCAACCAGCGGCTGCAGATTGCAAGCAACAAAAAAGCAGACGTTCGTATTTTGGATGCCGAGGATCTTGTGGCGGTGGTATCAGAAATTATCAGAATGAATCAAAATCCTTCTCTAACGGCTGATGATATTGATCACTTGGGTAACCGAAGAGTGCGCGGAGTGGGCGAGATGCTCCAAAACCGCCTGCGTATCGGCCTTGCGCGCATGGAGCGCATCATCAAAGACCGCATGTCCACTCTGGATGTTTCTTTATTGACGCCCGTGCAGCTCGTCAACGCGCGGCCGTTTTCGGCAGCGGTGAAAGAATTTTTCACTACCAACCAGCTTTCTCAGTTTATGGATCAGACGAATGTGCTTGCTGAACTGGAACACAAGCGCCGCGTCTCGGCGCTTGGCCCCGGCGGGCTTACCCGAGAAAGGGCTGGATTTGAAGTGCGCGACGTGCATCCTTCACACTATGGGCGTATCTGCCCCATTCAGACACCCGAAGGTCCGAACATCGGTCTCGTGGGACACCTCGCAAGTTACGCGCGTATCAACGAATATGGCATTATCGAGACGCCCTATCGTCATGTTAAAAACGGCAGATTGACGGATGAGTTTCAATATCTCACTGCGTTTGAAGAAGCCCGGTTTAACATCGCGCATGCCGGCGTACCCTATACAACTGATGGTATGTTAGCGGATGAACTTGTTGAGGCGCGTATAAAAGGACAACCGGGTGTTATCGCGCGTTCAGAGATACAGTATATGGATATCTCGCCGCAACAGGCAATCAGTATCGCGACTTCACTGATACCGTTTTTGGAACATGACGATGCGAATCGCGCGTTGATGGGTTCCAACATGCAGCGCCAGGCCGTGCCGAATATCGTGCCGCAAGCGCCTATTGTCGCAACCGGTATTGAAAGCCGCGTCGCACGCGATTCAGGTCTTGTGGTGGTGGCAGAAGAAGCGGGGACCATAAGCGCGGTGGATGCGCGGGAGATTGTCGTGAAGGAATCAAAACACGAGCGCGCATATCCACTTATTTCATACTTGCGCTCTAACAACGCAACGGCGCTTCACCAGCGCCCTATTGTGCATGTGGGTGATATGGTTGAGAAAGGACACGTATTGGCGGACAATCTGTCCACGGATGGCGGCCAATTGGCGCTGGGGCAGAATGTGCTTGTCGCGTTTCTTTCATGGGGCGGTTCAAATTATGAAGACGCCATTATTTTATCTGAGCGACTCGTGCAGAATGACGTGTTTACCACGGTGCATATTGAAGATTTTACGATAAACGTTCGTGACACAAAACTGGGTCCGGAAGTTACTACGCATGATATTCCGAATGTCGGCGAAGAAAAACTAAAAGACCTTGATGAAGAAGGTATTGTGCGCGTTGGCGCGGAAGTGCGGCCCGGAGATATTTTGGTGGGTAAAATTTCGCCAAAAGGCGAATCTGATCTCACGCCGGAAGAACGCCTGCTCAGGGCAATTTTCGGCGAAAAAGCGCGCGACGTAAAAGATGCGTCGCTTCGCATGCCGATTGGCAAGCAAGGGCGCGTGGTGGGCGTAAAAATATTTTCCCGCGACGCAGGCGATCGTTTGGAATCAGGTGTCATCAAAAGCGTGCGCGTGGAAGTCGCGCAGCTTCGCAAAGTACTCGTAGGCGACAAGCTTGCGGGACGCCACGGCAACAAGGGTGTCATCTCAAAAATTCTTCCGGTGGAAGATTTGCCGCATCTTGAAGATGGCACGCCGGTTGACATTATTTTAAATCCGCTCGGTGTCGCCTCTCGTATGAATATCGGACAAGTTCTCGAGACGCATCTGGGATGGGCCGCGCATACGCTGGGGTATCA
This sequence comes from Parcubacteria group bacterium Gr01-1014_29, assembly GCA_007376195.1. Lineage (GTDB taxonomy): Bacteria > Patescibacteriota > Minisyncoccia > Ryanbacterales > 2-02-FULL-48-12 > VMFT01. Next base: position 7,550 of record VMFT01000015.1, read on the forward strand.
GGCGATTACGCCCGCGCTCATTGGCGCCAAAGACGAAGAGATTCATGCCGAGCTCGAAAAAGCGGGCCTGCCGTCCGATGGCAAAGTGACGCTGTATGACGGGCGTACTGGCATGCAATTTGACCAGCGCGTTACCGTGGGCATGATTTATATGATGAAACTAGTACACATGGTGGAAGATAAAATACACATGCGCTCCATCGGGCCGTATTCGCTCATTACCCAACAGCCGCTTGGTGGAAAGGCGCAAGGCGGCGGCCAGCGGTTCGGGGAAATGGAAGTCTGGGCGCTCGAAGGTTTCGGCGCGGCCCATACGCTGCAGGAAATGCTTACTATCAAGTCAGACGATGTTACCGGGCGCGTGTCTACGTATGATGCCATTGTGCGCGGGGAGCCGTTTCGGAATCCGAATATCCCCGCATCCTTTCATGTTTTGGTAAACGAATTAAAAGGTCTCGCGTTAGATGTTGAACTTAAACATGAAAAACATGGACAGGGAGAGTAGCACCACGTTTGATCAAGAATTTGATGTCATCGCGCTTCGTCTTGCGTCTCCTGAGCGCATGTTGGAGTGGTCGCACGGCGAAATAACAAAGCCAGAGACGATCAACTATAGAACGCAACGGCCGGAGCGGGACGGCTTATTTTGCGAGAAAATTTTCGGGCCTGAAAAAGATTACGAATGTTACTGCGGAAAATATCGCCGCATACGGTTTAAGGGAATCATATGCGATAAATGCGGTGTTGAGGTTACGCGCGCGGTAGTGAGGCGCGAGCGCATGGGGCATATCTCGCTCGCATCTCCCGTTTCGCATATTTGGTTTTTGCGCGGCGTGCCCTCAAAAATGAGCTCGCTGTTGAACGTTTCCGTAAGCGATCTTGAAAAGGTAATCTACTTTGCGGGATACATCGTGCAGCAGGTGAATGAAGAGAAACGGACGCACGTACTCGGGGAAATTGAACGCGAATACAAATCTAAGCTCAAAACCGGCGTACGCGACAAGGAATTGTTAAAAGAAGCGGCAGACCAAGCAAAAGCGGAAGTAAAAAACATCGCGCTCTATCAGGTGCTTTCGGAAGTGGAGTATCACCGGTTGAGCCTAAAATACGCTGATCTTTTCCACGCGGGCATAGGAGCCGAAGCTTTGCGGGACATTAGCGCCGCCATCGATTTTAACGTCATGGAGTCCGGTTTGAGTACTGGCGCCCAACAGATTACAAACCCAGTGCAAAAACGAAAAGTTCTGCGCCGCTTGCAGCTTGTGCGCGCCATGAAAAACGCCGGTATCCGTCCGGAGTGGATGTTTCTTACGACGATTCCTGTTATTCCCCCGGCGCTGCGGCCCATGGTTCCGCTTGACGGCGGCAGACACGCAACCAGCGACGTAAACGATTTGTATCGGCGCGTTATAAACCGCAACAATCGCCTCAAGCGTCTGTATGATTTAAAGGCGCCGGAAGTAATCTGCCGCAACGAAAAACGCATGCTCCAGGAAGCGGTGGATGCCTTGATAGATAACTCAATTCGTCGCGGGCAGGCGGTTGTTACCTCGCAAGCGCAGAAGCGTCCGCTGCGATCTTTGGCTGACATGCTCAAGGGCAAGCAGGGCCGGTTCCGTCAGAATCTTCTTGGAAAACGCGTTGACTATTCGGGACGCTCCGTAATCGTGGTGGGTCCCGAATTAAAACTCAATCAATGCGGGCTTCCTAAACTTATGGCGCTGGAGCTGTTTCGTCCATTTATAATCCGCAAAATCATCGAGCGCGGCCTCGCGTTCAACATACGCGGCGCAGGCCGTCTTATCGAAGAAATGACACCCGATGTGTGGGCAATACTCGAAGAAATCGTAGAAGATAAGTATGTACTATTGAACCGCGCTCCTACGTTGCACCGTCTTGGCATACAAGCATTTCGGCCTCTATTAATAGAAGGCAAAGCCATTCAACTGCATCCATTGGTTTGTGAAGCCTTTAATGCGGATTTTGACGGCGACCAAATGGCGATTCATGTGCCGCTTACCCAAGAAGCGCAGTATGAGGCGCGGGAAATTATGGCGGCTGATAAAAATTTATTGAAGCCCGGCACGGGTGAGGCGATTGCGCGGCCGCAGCAAGACATGGTGCTGGGGTGTTATTGGCTTACACAGATACGAGAGGGCGCCAAGGGCGAGGGTATGCTATTTTCTGACAAGGATGACGCCATAACCGCTCACGAGCATGAGGTTATTGATTTACACGCTCGTATTTTTGTGAAGCTTCAAGATGAAGATGTCGAGCGCACAGAAACAACGGTGGGCCGCATTATTTTCAATGAGGCGTTGCCGGAAGGATATCCGTTTGTAAATGAACAGACGAACAAAAAATTGCTCACGGTGCATACCAGCAAGATCATCCGTACGTATGGAGCACAAGTCGCCGCGCCCATTCTTGATAGTATTAAGGATCTCGGCTTCCGGTATGCGACGATGTCCGGCATAAGCTGGGGTATTAGCGACCTTCCACCGCTTCCGCGCAAGAAAGAAATCATTGAACAGGCGCTGAGCGACACGCAGGTGATTCGGGATCAATACGAACGCGGTTTGCTGACTGATGGCGAACGATACGCAAAAGTAGTAGAAATCTGGACCGCGAAAGTGAAACCGCAAATCGAAAAAGAAGTGCGGGAATCCATGGATCCTACGGGTTCCATATTCGCTATGGTAAACTCCGCCGCTCGCGGTTCATGGGTGCAGGTAAACCAGATGGCTGGCATGAAAGGCATGGTGGTAAATCCGTCCGGCCGCATCATTGAGCTCCCCATTATCTCAAGTTACAAAGAAGGACTCAACGTGCTGGAATATTTTATCTCGACGCATGGCGCGCGCAAAGGCACTGCGGATACCGCTCTTAAGACGGCTGCCGCGGGGTATCTCACGCGCCGCCTGGTTGATGTTGCGCAGGATTTAGTGGTGGTCGAGGAAGATTGTGGGGATGAGAGTGGTATTATTGCCTATCGTAAAGACGTGGAGGAAGTAAACAAAAGTCTCGCTTCGCGTATTTTTGGCCGGACGCTGTTAGCGGATGTTGGCAGTCCCGAGCACAAGAAACCTATTGCAAAAAAAGGAGATCTTCTGTCTATTGAAATTGCCGAAGCAATTGATAAAGCGGGCGTTCTGGAAGTGCATCTCCGATCGCCCATTACCTGTAAGACCCGCCGTGGAATCTGTCGTGTGTGCTATGGATATGATCTTGGCGCCAATATGCTCGTTCGCATAGGTGAAGCGGTGGGCATTGTGGCGGCTCAAGCAATCGGCGAGCCGGGCACACAGCTTACCATGCGCACGTTTCATATCGGCGGCGTTGCGGGCAGCGGCGATATAACGTTGGGTCTTCCGCGCGTGGAAGAGATTTTTGAAATCCGCACACCAAAAACAAAAGCGATCATTTCGGAAATAAGCGGGGATGTGCTGGAAGTACGGGAAGAAAACCGCGAGCGTATTGTACGCGTAGTGCCTACGGATGATGATGGAACCAAGCGCGATGTGCAGGAATACGTGGTGCCGTTTGGGAAAGGCGTCATAGTACGGGAGGGAGATGCCCTGAAAAAAGGGCAAGCGGTGTCCAATGGCGTGGTGGATACAAAGGAACTTTTTAAGGTTGCCGGTATCGCGGAGGCTCAAAATTATATTATCCGCGAGATTGGCAAGGTATACGCGCTTCAGGGATCTCCCATCAACGAAAAACATATTGAAGTTATCGTGCGCCAGATGTTCTCCCGCGTACGGATAAAAAATCAGGGATCTACGCGTTTCAGCGAAGATGAGATGGTGGAACGCGACCAGTATCTGACAGAAAACGACCGCGTGCGCGCCGAAGGGGGGGAGCTGGCAAAATCTGTCCGCCTGCTTATGGGTATTTCAAAAACTGCGCTCACTGTTTCAAGTTTTCTGTCAGCCGCGTCATTTCAAGAGACAACTCGCGTGCTTATTAACGCGGCTATTGAAGGACAGAAAGATTATCTGCGCGGTCTCAAGGAGAATGTTATTATTGGCCGCCTTATTCCGGCAGGAACCGGCTATCGCAAAGACGTACCGAAGAAGTCTCCCGTCGTAGCAGATTTTGAAGAGAGTGATGAAGTGGGAGCTGAGATTGAAATGGGAGAAGTGACAGTAGAGGAGGTGTAGTGTAACATGTGTTGTTCTTTTCCGCTGATTTTATTTCCAAAATAACTATGCGACCGCGAAAAATGTTGGAAAAAGCAAAAACCTACAGCTTCTTTTTCCTCATCTAAATCATCCCCGCGAAAGCGGGAATCTATTTCCTTAAAAAATATATAGATTTTTTAGCGGTGCTGGATTCCAGATTAAGTCGGGGATAACAAGAATTTTGTAATTCAAAGTTATTCAGTATAATAGCTCTATGGCAAAATATAAGAAAAAGAGGAAACTAGATGATGATGAGGAAGATGAAGAACAGCGTCGGTGGCACGACGATCTGCGACCAGAGACAAAGCGGTCTGTATGGGCCATCATCTCATTTGTAGCTGCGGTGGTATTGCTTCTTGCGTGGTTCGGAAAGGCGGGGCTCGCGGGCGCCGGTATTTCTTCCTTTTTTACGTTATTATTCGGTAAGATGTTTCTTGTGGTGCCAGCAGCATTACTGCTCGCGGGCATCTCGTTTCTTTTCGGTATGCGCCAACGTGTCTTTGGTGGAACACTTTTGGGCGCATTGTTATTTTTGATTAGCGTGTTGGGGCTTGGCGAAATTATCTGGGGGCCGCAAACAAGCGGATACGTCGGGTTTGGTATTGTATTTACGCCGTTGCGGTTTTTTGACGTGACAGCGAGCCTCGTAATTTTTGGAGCGCTTCTTATTATCTCGTTGTTGTTCATGTTTAATACGGCGCTTGTTCCTCAGAGAAAAGATACACAAGAAGAAGAGCAGGATACTACAAGGCTGGGGTTATTTCGTCGTATGCTCAACGGTGTTCGTGGCGTGCGTGACGACGTGCCTGTAATTGCCGTTGCGCCTGCTGTAATTCCTACCACGGAGGTTTTTCTCACGCCGTCAGGACAAGGTGGTGCTGATCAAAAAAACGTGAGAGGCGAGGATGCTATGTTAGAAAACTTTGATGAGGAAAAACTTCCTAAAAAACCTCTGGTAACGCGGCGGGTACCGTCGAGCTATAAGCCGCCGCCTCTTGATTTATTGGAGAATGACCGTGGCAAGCCTTCCTCGGGTGATGTGCGGGCAAATGCAAATGTTATACAGCGCACGCTGCAAAATTTTGGCATAGATGTTGATATGGGTGAAGTGAATATCGGCCCGTCGGTTACGCAATATACCTTGAAACCAGCGGAAGGCGTTAAATTATCGCGCATCACAAATCTTTCAAGCAATCTTGGTCTTGCGTTGGCGGCTCATCCTTTGCGCATTGAAGCGCCCATTCCCGGCAGGTCGCTCGTAGGTATTGAAGTTCCGAATAAATCCATAGCATTTGTGGGCTTACGCAATATTCTCGGTGAGTTTGTCGCAAAAAAACAGGAATATATTCTTGGGTTTGCTTTGGGTAGGGATGTTACCGGGCAGGCGGTTTTTGCCGATCTTGCGCATATGCCGCACTTGCTTATTGCCGGCAGCACGGGTTCGGGCAAATCAGTTACCATCCACTCGCTGTTGCTTGGTTTAGTGTTTTCAAACCCACCAGAATTATTGCGCCTCATTTTAATAGATCCAAAACGCGTGGAGCTCGCGTATTATAACGGTATGCCGCATCTTATGACGCCGGTTGTTACAGAAGCGAAGAGGGCCATTCAGGCGCTGCGGTGGGCTACAAAGGAAATGGACCGCCGCTATGGCGAATTGCAAGCTGCGGGCGTACGCGACATTGGTTCTTACAACAATGGCAATGCAAATGGTGATACTATGCCGTATCTGGTTATTGTTATTGATGAGCTTGCGGACCTTATGGCAACATATCCGCGGGAGGTGGAAGCTTCCATTGTGCGTATTGCGCAGATGGCGCGCGCGGTGGGTATTCATCTTGTGGTATCCACCCAACGGCCATCGGTGGAGGTGATTACTGGCCTTATTAAGGCAAACATTACTACGCGTATCGCGCTTCAGGTTGCCTCCCAAATCGATTCTCGGACAATTATTGATATAGCGGGTGCGGAAAAACTGCTTGGAAAGGGAGACATGCTGTATTTACCGGGAGATGCTGCCAAACCGCGGCGCATTCAGGGCGTGTATGTGTCTGAAAATGAAGTCAAGCGTGTAACACAGTACCTTTCTTTGGGTAAGGAATTGTTTGCTGAGGCCGAAGAAGAACAGATTGATATGTTTTCGCAAGAGCAGGCAGCTGGCAATGATTTTCTGGATCAGGAAGATACGGATGATGCGTTGTATGAAGATGCGCGAGCGCTCGTGGTGAGCACCGGCAAGGCTTCAACATCATTTCTTCAGCGGCGCCTTCGGCTAGGATATGCGCGGGCCGCTCGTTTGATTGACATACTAGAAGACCGCGGTGTTGTCAGTGCGGGAGATGGCGCAAAGCCGCGCGAAGTTCTCATAAGTCGTGATAGTGCGGATGAAGCTTCCAAGGATGATGTTCATGAAGTGTGATAGGATGCTTGCATGATTTTCTCTTCTGATTATCTTACCCAAACACGGCGTATTCATCATAGAACGCGCATCGGTATTGCCGGTGTCATCTGCGGCGTGCTTATTGTTGCTGCCTATTTTATATACCAAACGCGTGCGTGGATACTATTGCCGGAGCTTGTAGTGGAGCGGCCTCTGGACGGCGCTGTTACGCCAGGGCCTGTGGTAATTGTGGAGGGTATTGTTTCGTCGAATGCTCGTTTGACAGTAAATGGTGTGGAGGCATATAGTGGAAGGACGGGCCGTTTCCACAGAGAGTTATTGCTGGCGGCAGGTTTGCATTCCATAGAGATAACGGCTGAAAACAAATTTGGAAGAAAACGCATCATAGAACGACGCATAGTAGTGGAGGAAGAAAGATAAATCTTTATATACAATGGCTAAAACAGCACATAAAGAAGAGGGAGGTAAAAAAAAAGATGACCTTGCGTTTGATAAAGTTTCTGCTGTAGAGGAGGTTGTCAAAGAGATACAAAGCAGATATGGCGAGGGTTCGATCATGCGCTTGGGCAGTATGCGTAAAGTAGATGTGGAAGTAATTCCCACGGGTTCTTTTGCGCTGGATATGGCATTAGGCGTGGGCGGTATTCCGCGGGGTCGTATCATAGAAATATTTGGGCCGGAGTCTTCTGGTAAGACAACGCTCGCGCTGCATATTGTCGCGAACGCGCAAAAGAGCGGCGGCATCTGCGCTTTTATAGACGCTGAGCACGCGCTGGATCCGGAATATTCAAAACGGATCGGCGTACGCACTGAGAACTTATTGATTTCCCAACCCGATAGCGGCGAGCAGGCGTTGGAAATTGCCGAAAGCCTCGTGCGTACGGGCGGAGTTGACCTTATTGTTATTGATTCTGTAGCGGCTCTTACGCCGCGGGCGGAGATAGAGGGCGACATGGGGCAACTGCATATGGGTCTGCAGGCGCGGTTGATGTCGCATGCGCTCCGCAAACTTACCGGAGCTCTTTCACGCACGCATACGACAATTATTTTTACAAACCAGATTCGCATGCAGATCGGTGTTGTATATGGAAATCCAGAAACGACACCAGGGGGAAAAGCGCTTAAATTTTACTCGTCAGTCCGTATTGAGGTGCGCCGCGCGGCAAAAATTCAGAAAGGAGACGATATTATCGGTAGCCGCACAAAGGCAAAGATAGTAAAAAACAAAGTTGCGCCACCGTTCCGCACGGCAGAGTTCGATATTATGTATAACAAAGGTATTTCTTTTGAAGGAGATGTCATTACTATCGGCGCAAAATACAATATCATCAAAAAAGCGGGCGCGTCATTTTCTTATGGTGATGTAAAATTGGGGGTTGGCATGGAGAACGCTAAAAAATTTCTGGAGGAGAACAAAAAAACAACGGACGAAATAATCCGTGAGATACACAAAAAATCTTCTGAGGCAGTATAAATACCCAACTGACTAGACACCGAGTGTCTAGTCAGTTGGGTGGTGATAATTAACGGAGCGTGAAAGGCAAGAGCGCCAGATGGCGCGCGTGTTTAATGGCACGCGTGAGGCGGCGTTGGCATAGGGCGCATGTTCCCGTCTTGCGGCGGGGCGTTATTTTTGCCTGCGTGTTGATGAATGTTCGCAAAAGTTCGGTATCTTTGTAATCAACAAGGCTAAGATTATTTACGCAAAAATGGCATTGTTTCATAAAAAGTAATCAACGAATAACGAATCACATACGAATTTGCGAATATCCCTCCTTACGCATTCGTTCATTCGTAACAAATTCGCTCTTCGTTGATTTTTTAAAATGGTATTTCTTCGGGGTTTACTTCATCATCCGGATATTCGACTGTCGCGACGTCGTCTTGGGAAGGGGATTGTTGTTGGTTTGCTTGAGGGGGTTGCTCGCCCGCGTAGGGTTGGGAGCCTGCCGCGCGTGGTCCGAACTGAAAGTTTTCCACAACTACTTCCGTGCGCGAGCGTTTATTGCCATCTGGGCCATCCCACGATCGTGTCTGCAGGCGGCCGTCAACATAGAGAGAACTGCCTTTACGCATATATTGATGAATCAGCTCCGCTGGTTTGCCGAACGCGACAATGTTATGAAATTCCACCTGTTGCTGCTTTTGACCTTCTTTATCTTTCCAGATGCGGTTTGTGGCGAGTCCGAAGTTTATCACGGGCTGACCCGAAGGCAACGAGCGCATTTCCGGATCGCGGGTAAGATTGCCAATTAAGAGTACTCTGTTGAGATTCATATTTTTTTGTTAGTTTCCTAATATTTCTTCCAACTTTTTATCCAATTCTTTTTCATCAACTTTTTCTGCCAACTTTTCGGTTTTGCCGGTAGCGCCGGATACAATAGATGAGGTGGCGCTGTCGGATATGATAGACCGTATGGGTCTGTGCAAAACAGGTTGTGCCAGCTCGCGTATCCACGACAATATGAGATGCCGCAAAACGTTACCATTGTTTTTGACTTCTTGTGCTATGGTATCCAGTGACGCGGGGGAGACGGAAAATTGGAGTGCGGCAAAATATGCTTGTGTATTTTTCAGTATCGCGTAGGAGAGCTTACGCAGTTTAGGATCGGTGGTGCGTTCCAAGATGCCGCCGTTTTTTTCTATGCCGGAGCGGACATTGCCAAGTTCCGCCGCGGCCTCCACTTCGGAGAGTCCCGGTTTGATAAGCAACCCTATTTCATATAATTGCGCCTCTTTTGCCATAAGAACATTGTATAATAATCTAGTTTTTATGGAAATATTGACAATCTATATGCAATATGTTATAACATAACAAATTACGTTGAAGGGGGCAAAACATCATGGGCAAAGGCAAGTTTATTTTCGTCTTTTTGGTGCTAATTTTTAGTGCCCGGCCAGCTGTTGCTGCTTCTTGTTTTTATATCCAGTGGCCCGATCGACCCGGGCCCCGGATGGCTCTGTTTCTCGATATGCTCGATAAGCATTTTCCATCCTGTGTCGGTGATCCCGGAAATTGGGACGGGTTCTCGATCAGCTTCAAATTTCCTCCCACACATGGGAGATTCGAAGTATTGGTGGCCGAGATGGTTCCTGAAGGAAACGTCCGGGAGGGGTCGGAGTCGTTTTGGCAAGTCGGGGAATTCTTACTTCCAGTAAAACTGCTGCATTTAGATTATTTTGCCAAAGAAGTTATCGCCGCCATAGAGGTGGCAGTAAAAAGGAAGCCGGACAGTATTATTTATGATTACTGGCCAGGGGGAAAGTAGAGAAAGGCTGCCGTGCATGCACTTGCACAGGCAGCCATTTTTTTGAGAAAATGTTTTTCAAATTTTAAACTCAATCACATCCCCATCTTCTACAATATAATCTTTTCCTTTAGTTTGCAACCAGCCGAACTCGCGGGCTTTGGCGTAGGAGCCAGCTTCCATAAGTTTCTCGTATGGAATAATTTCCGCGCGGATGAATTTTTCTTCAAAATCCGAGTGTATCGCGCGGCCTGCGCGCGGGGCTGTTGACTCTGCTGGAATTGCCCACGCGCGGGTTTCATCTTCGCCCGTGGTAAGGAATGTAATTAACCTCAAAACTTCGTATGCTTTTTTAATAAGCTCGCTAAGTCCGGATTCATTTTGAAGTTCTCCGGCTTCATCGTCAAGTTCAGCGATTTCCGCTTCGAGTTTTATATTTAAGACAATACTGCAACTTTCGGAAGTCGGACTTCCGATAATATTTCGGAAGTCGGACTTCCGAAAGTTAGCGGTGTCGGTCGCATTAAAAACATATAAAAATGGTTTTGCGGTTAGAAAATGCATTTCACGAAGAGTTTCCGCGGCCTCATCATGCGGCGCTGTATACAAGGAAGCTGGGGAGCCATTAGCGAGAAGTTCTTTTATTTCGTGCGCTGCCTCTGCTTGTTTTTTAGTTTTAGCATCTCCCGCTTTTGCTTCTTTGAGAAGCCGCGCGCATACTTTTTCGGCTGTGGCAAGATCGGCAAGTATAAGCTCTGTTTTTATTGTCTCAATATCATCCGCGGGGTTTATGCGGCCTGCCACATGGTGGATATCTGCATTTTCAAAAGCGCGCACTACTTCCACAATTGCGTCTACCTCGCGAATATGAGAGAGAAATTTATTACCCAATCCCTCTCCCTCATGTGCGCCCTTTACCAAGCCGGCAATGTCTACGAATTCAATTGCTGCCGGGACGATTTTTTTTGAATGAGACAGCACGGCTAATTTTTGGAGACGCTCATCAGGAACGGCAACTACGCCCACATTGGGATCAATAGTGGCAAACGGATAATTTGACGTGTCTACTTGTTTTTTGGTGAGGGCTTGGAATAGAGTAGACTTTCCCACATTGGGAAGGCCAACGATACCTATTTTTAACATGGGATTATCGTATCAAAAATTCTCCGAAAGCCAAAGCTCTAGTTTTACGGCCTATTGATGAATGAATAAAAATGTGCTAGGTTTATCCACACTATTTTTGGCTTATTTTGTCTATAATTTGTAGAATAAAGACATGATAATAACGAGACAAAAAAATACTAAAAATAAGGGTACTATTGAGTTTTTTGTTTATCCTGAAAAAGGCAAATACATAGGTGTTTGTTTGACTTTTGATATTGTGGAGGAAGGTAAAGATCCCCAACAACTCATGGGTAGTTTGTTAGAAGCTGCAAGACTTCATCTGAAAGTTGTAAGAGATAAGAACCTATCTGGAAATCTACTCAACAGATATGCCCCGGTTGAATATTGGAAAAAATACTTTGCTTATTTACAACATACTGCGAAGGAGCACATAATGAGAGAAAAGTGGCAAGCGGTCTATAATAAACTGCTTTACACCAAGAGTAAGGGATTTGATAACAAAGACGACGAATGCCTCGTGGGTTAAATAATTGGACTTATCGAGATGTTGTGGCCTTTCTTAAAGAGAAGGGCTTCAATTTTTATACCGAGCGGGAAGGTTCTCATGAGGCATGGATTAATCACTCAACAGAATGTGTGGTTGAAATTAATTTCCATGCCAGGAAATCATTTCCACCACGTACTCTTGAAACAATGATTCGACAGTCCGGTGTATCAAAGAGAGAATGGAGAGAGTGGACACAGAAATAAAATACCAAAAATATTTGGTACGTTGTGGAATGAATTGGATAAGTTTTACAAAAATAATAGCAAGCAGATAGAAATTATTTTGAATAAGATTTCTGGCTATACGGGACAGCTTGAGAAAAAAGGCTTAATAGCTAAAACGTAAGGCCGAAAATTGCAATTTATGTAATAATAATAACGATTATTAGTAACAAGTTACAATGGTTGTAAAAAAAGTGCGTTCGGTGTGATTCTCGTCGAGTTAAAAAGAATGGTACGTTTCGGGGAAAGCAAGGATATAAATGTCATGCGTGCGGTAAGCAATTCGTCACCCAGAGCAGGAACACGCGGTTGCAACGAGTACTCTGGTACAAATATGTTTGGCAACGACAAACCCTCGCCCAGTTAGCAGAAACATACCGAAGGGGTAAACGATGGATTCAGAAACAACTTGATGCAGCGCCAATCAGTGATCATTCACTCATCCCTCAACCCATAATAGCGGTAAGCGATGTAACATTCTTTGGAAGAGGATATGGAGTCCTGGTAATCCATTGCCCCCAGCTTAAACGAAACATATATTGGAAAGAAGTTACCGCAGAAACACCAGCCGAATATCTGCAAGCACGACGCAATGTAGAGCAACAGGGATTCATCATTCAAGTGGCCGTAGTAGATGGAAAACGAGGTGTTACAAAGGTTTTCTCTGATATTCCCGTGCAGATGTGCCAGTTCCATCAGATAACTATTATGCGCAGATATCTTACCAGTAGACCAAAGTTGGAAGCAGGAAAAGAATTACGAGCAATCACATTAGCACTTACTACTCTTACGGAACAGTCATGTACTGCTTTGCTTGATGAGTGGCACAAAAGATGGGAGTTGTTTCTAAAAGAACGCACATACATTCTTGGTACCAGACACTGGTCCATACACACATCGTCGCATACGTTCCGCCTACCGAAGCATCCGCACCAACCTTCCCTATCTGTTCACCTACAAAAAACACCTGCAACTTAACATGCCAAACACAACAAATTCACTGGATGGATATTTTGGAAGACTCAAAGGACTGCTCAATGTGCATCGCGGATTAACAACACGACGCAGATACAAAATCATTCAAGAAATATTAGGAAAGTAGCCTTACAAATTAGCAATTAGACCTAGATTTCTAATGGTAATCATTGTAAGCTCAAGCTATGAATGGCTGTATTGTATTGCTTGATGGTGCAAAAGGTGCTGGCAAAACAACTGTTAGCAGGATTCTACAACAGCGCTCAAACAGGATAGTATATTTAAGTTTAGACATAGAACGGCGTGTACTTGATAATCAAGAGCGAAGCCGAACAGAACTTAATGCAGAGGCATTTGAGAATATTTTAAAGAAAACCGCAGAAAAGCTAGGTAACGGGCATATCATTGTTATTGATTGTGGGTTAAAACCAGAGCGAGTTTCAAGAATAGACTCCTTGGCTGCCGATAAAAATGTTAAAGTTTATAAATTCCTTTTGAAAGCTTCCTATGAGGTATTGCTGGATAGGGTGCGTTCTCGAGATAGTACTAAAGGCAAAGAAACGGATGAAAAAAGATTTGAGGAGGTTTATAACATCGTGCACGGAAAAAAGTTTGATGATTTCAATATCATTGAAACAGATAAGTTACGGCCTGAGGAAATTGCGGACGCAATAATAAAAATATTATTGGGGTATATGACAACAATAAAAAAAGTGTATCGCATAGCTCGTGATATAAAATAACTCCTGATATAAAGGAGTATTGTTAATTTGCTTTTGAAAAGCAGAGTATTAAAAAAGTCGCATGACTACCTTTTTCGCAATCTTTTTCCATTTTCGCGCTAAGAGTGCGTACGCACTCGCATCGATGGATCCTAAATACTTTTATAAGATAAAGCAGAAGGTACCCGTTTCTTCGGACTGGGGTCGGGTTGCACATGAACACCGAAAATAGAAAATAAATAGAAAACTCCAAAAGCTATCGCCGCTTAACCGTAACGTAGTTTGGCGCCGGAAGCTTGATAGTAAAAACAAAGGATATCAATTTTGCCGTTGTGTCGGCATAGTTATATCGGTTTGCGTTCAAACTATGCCGATTTTGAGTGACATGATGGTTACATGATATGATATGTGTGTATGAACATCAACCCATCCATTTTTAAAGCATACGACATTCGTGGCATCTACCCGGATGAAATTACGCCAGAGGCGGCCTATCGCATCGGCCGGGCGTTTGCGCAGTATATCTGGATAACAGTTCTTAATAAAGAGCGCGATCCCATTATTGCCGTAAACGCTGATGCGCGCGCTTCTTCTCCAGAGTTAAAACAAGAGCTGATACGCGGGTTGGTGGACGAAAAATGCCGCATTATTGACTGCGGCCTTGCCACAACCCCTTTGCATTACTTTGCGATAAACCATCTGGAAGCAGATGGCGGTGTTATGGTAACCGCATCGCACAACCCTGCACAATACAATGGATTTAAATTATCGCGCAGAGACGCTGAACCAATTGGCGAAGGGTCTGGCATGGAGGAAATTCGAAATACTGTTCTTCGTGGCATATTCCCCGTGCCGGATACAAGAGGATCAGTACAGGAAGAGAATCTTCTTACAAAATATATTGATTTTTTGTGTTCGATGGTCGATATCTCGCAGATAAAAAAAATGCGCGTGGTGTTTGATGTGGGGAATGGCATGGTGGGGCTTTTACTCCCACAGCTTCTGGAACGGCTTAATTTGGAAACGGATATTCTTTTTGGTGATGTTGATATGACATTTCCCAACCATGAGGCAAATCCCCTTAAAGAAGAGACGTTGGATGTATTAAAGCGAGCCGTTACGGAAACCAAAGCGGATCTCGGTGTTGCATTCGATGGCGATGGTGACCGTGTGCGGTTTGTGACACCCTCCGGCTTTGCGATTCCCGGGGATATAATGACGGCTGTTTTTGCCATAGAGTATCTTAAAAAATATCCAGGCGAAAAAATTGTCTATACCGTTAATTCTTCCCGCGCCACAAAAGAAGCCATAGAAGAGGCAGAGGGTGTTGCGGTGGAATCGCGAATTGGCCACGCGCTTATAAAATCATTAATGCGCAAAGAGAATGTTCTTTTTGGCGGGGAGGTATCGGGGCATTTTTATTGGCGCGAGTTCTTTTTTGCGGAGTCTGCTCTATACTCACTGCTTTTCATACTTCGCATTCTATCTGCGACAAGTAAAACATTGGATGAGTTGGTAGTACCATTGTTACGGTATACGTCATCTGGTGAGGTCAATGTATCTGTTGTTGACAAAGACAAGGCGCTTGACGCAGTTGCCGCGCAATATCGCGACGCGAAAGAGACTAAATATATAGATGGCATTTCGATCGCATATGAGGATTTTTGGTTTAATGTGCGGCCGTCAAACACGGAGCCATTACTCCGCATCACCATGGAAGCAAAAGAAAAAGGCGTACTGGACGCACGCCTTCGGGAGGTGATGGAGCTTGTTACCAAAAAGAACGCCTATGGCGGATAATGTATACAATACCCCACACCACCACCCCAATACCTAGACAGGCCGCAATAGCTGACATGTAAATCACAGGCACATAAACTCCTTTCGATACGTTTATACCAAGAAAGATGTGTTATGTCAACCCCACTTTCTCGTACACTTCTTTCAGAGTTTCTGATGCTTTTTGGCGGGCTTTTTCGGCGCCGTCGTTCAAAATAGCAACAAGCGCATATTTGTTTTCCAGAAGCTCATGGCGTTTTTCTTGAACCGGTTTTAATTTTGCAACCACAAGTTCCGCGAGCACTTCTTTAAATTTCTTGTAACCAGAGTTTTTAAATTTTTCTTCTATATCTTTTATGGCAGTACCAGAGAATAAGTGATAGATAACAATTAAATTTGATACGGCAGGTTTTGTAATAGGATCAAATTTAATAGCGCTACCTGAATCCGTAACGGCAATTTTTATTTTTTGGCGTATTTTATCGGGTGCGTCTGCAATGGCGATGTAAGACATACCGCCATGTGATTTTGACATTTTTTTCTTCGGGTCTTGAAGAGATAAAATCTTTTTTCCTGTCTCGGCGTGAAATGCTTTTGGAGTAGGGAACGTCTGCCCAAAACGCTTATTAAACTTCCGCGCAAGCTCACGCGCAAGCTCTAGGTGTTGACGCTGGTCTTCGCCCACGGGTACGACGGTCGGTTTGTATAAAAGAATATCGGCTGCCATAAGCACGGGATACGTAAATAAGCCCGCGAGCGCTTGTTTGCCTTCCGCAAGTTTTTCTTTGTATACCACCATCCGTTCAAGATCGCCCATGCTGGTTATGGTATTTAAAATCCACATAAGCTGTGTGTGCTCGGGAACCGCAGATTGCAGAAATATGGTGACTTTGGTAGGATCCAATCCCAGTGCTATGTAATCAGCAGCAGTAGTCATAATCTGCTCGCGAAGTTTCTCTGGGTCTTGCGGTTCGGTAAGGGCGTGCAGATCGACAATAGGTACATAGGTTTCATGCGTGTCTTGCAATGCGACCCACTGCTTTATTGCGCCAAGGTAATTGCCGATATGAAGCTCACCGGAGGGTTTCGCCCCGCTTAGGAGTACCTTTTTTTTGGTTTCAGGTTTCATGTTTCGGGTTTCAAGATTTAAACTTCTATAATGACCGGCAGTACCATTGGTCTCCTTTGAGTCTTTACAAAGAGAAACTGCCCAATCTGTTCGCGTATTTTGTCTTTAACATAGACAAGGTTCAGCGGATGCATCTTCTGGGTAGTATCTTCAATGGTGCGCCGAATTCGTCCGCGAGCTTCGTGTAAGAGCTCTTTCGATTCCCGAAGATATACAAACCCGCGCGAGATAATATCAGGGCTGCCGCGCACTTTGCCGGTCTGGGAATCTACTACCGTAATAATAACAAACATACCGTCTGCCGCGAGCATTTGGCGGTCGCGCAGTACTACTTCTTCCACATCACCTACGCCAAGACCGTCTACAAACACATAGTTTGCCGGTACACGCTCATTCGTAAGTGTTAATTCATTTTTTCCAGCTGTTTCGAAAACCTGCCCATTGTCAGCGATGAGTATGCGGTCAGACGGGAAATCGATGTCCCGCGCTATTTTCGCGTGTATTCTTAGAAAAGAGTGGTTGCCTTCAATGGGAATAAGATACAGAGGTTTTACGAGACTAATCATCAGTTTAAGATCTTCCTGTTTCGCGTGTCCGCCCGCATGGATGTCCAGCATTTTATAATTTATGACCTCCGCGCCATCGCGGTAGAGTTTGTCGGTAAGATATTGCACGGAGCGTTCATTGCCGGGGATAACGGAGGAAGAAAACACCACGGTATCGCTGGGCTGTATGCGAAGAAATTTGTGCTCTTTGTTTACAATGCGCATAAGAACCGCGTTTGATTCTCCCTGCGCGCCCGTGGCGAGGATTATTATTTTATGGGGCGGGTAGTTTTTTATTTCCTGCACGGGTATGACAGTGCTCTTATCATATTT
Organism: Parcubacteria group bacterium Gr01-1014_29; assembly: GCA_007376195.1. Lineage (GTDB taxonomy): Bacteria > Patescibacteriota > Minisyncoccia > Ryanbacterales > 2-02-FULL-48-12 > VMFT01. The sequence goes on from VMFT01000015.1 coordinate 24,759, forward strand.
CATGTAGCCAAGCTGGGTCGCAATCTCAATATTTGTCCGCATGGATCTTCCTTCAATGACAACTTTCTTTTTATGCAGTTCGGCAAGCTGAATAATTTGTTGGAGACGTCCCAATAAAGACGCAAACGTGCCGATGATCAAGCGTCCTTTTGCTTTTGCAATAATTGTTTCGAGTTCGGTTTTTATTTCGTTTTCACTGAATTGATGCCCGGGCTCGCGGGCATTGGTGCTATCTGACATAAGTGCCAACACATGCTTGTCGCCGAGCGCCTTGATTTTGTCTATTTCAGTACGCCCCGCGATATCCGATTTTAGATCAAGCTTAAAGTCACCTGTATGGACAATGATGCCCACGGGTGTCTTTATGATGACGCCGACAGAACCGGGCACATTGTGGGAAACACCAAAAAAGGTAATTTCAAAAACACCCAGTTTTACGCGCGTGTTGTTCGTAATTTCACGGGTCTTGAGTTTCCCTGAGATATCATGATAGTCTTCCTGCCGTTTTTGGATGATTGCCAGCGTGATGTCCGTGCCAAACAGCGGAATATCCATTCCGAGTCTTGGCATGATATGCGGAATGCCGCCGATATGGTCGTAATGCGCGTGCGTTATAATTACCCCGCGAATATTTTTTCGGCGCGGCACAAGATACGAGATATTTGGGATGATATAATCAATTCCTGGCATGTTTTCTTCCGGAAACTGCAATCCCATATCAATGATCATGATGTCATTTTCGTATTCAAGGACGGTCATATTGCGGCCAACTTCCTCCATGCCGCCTATAGGAATAACACGGAGTTTTCCTTTTGTTATGGTTGCCGGACGTTCGGTATCGGTAGCTATTTCCGGGATGCGGCTATAAGCGGACGCGCCGGGTGTTCTTCGTTGGTGCGTTCTGGTGCGAGAAACGGGCCTGGGCGCGATTCGCGATGGACGACTTACTGCTGTTTTTTCTTTTGTCTGCATACTTCAAAAATAATTTAATAATAATGATTTTGTGTGCCGAAGGAGGGATTCGAACCCTCACATCCTTACGGATACACGGCTCTGAACCGTGCGCGTCTGCCAGTTCCGCCACTTCGGCGCAGGTATTGGCAAATTTCACCGTACGCCTTTATATTTTAAGTTTCATACTACTTTACCCCCTTCCACTGTTTTTTTGTTTTAATATACCACTCATGGACACTGCCGAAGCGATCCGATGGAATTACAATATGCGTGATTGATTGGATATATACACTCGGCGCGGGCAGGTAGGTATAGTTTGGGCTGTACAAAAAGATCGCAGGATGTTCGTCGAGAATCAAGCGCTGAAATTCTTGATATGCCCGCTCCCGATCCTGTGAACTTACGGTAGCGCGCGCTGTCTGAAGCAGTGTGTCCGCACGCGGATTTGTGTAGAGCGCGATATTGAGTCCCGGGTCGTTTCGTTGGGAGGAGTGCCAGAACGCAAACGGGTCGGGGTCATACCCGAACATTTCACCAAACAGAACTGCCTCGTATTTGCGCGGGCGCAAAACGTTTTGTTCAAAATCTCCAATTTCAAAAATAGAAAGTTTAATATCTGCGCCGATTGCTTTCCACATGGTTTGAAGAAGCCGCGCGGTTGAGACAAGATCGGGAGCATCGGATGTGCTTATCGTAAACGATACCGGAACAGTCTTTTTATCAATTTCTTTTTCTCGTATGCCATCACCATCGGCATCTTTCCATCCCGCGTTTTGCAAAAGCAACGCAGAGGCGCTTGGGTCAAACGCGTACTTTGTTTTGAGTTCCCCTGAATCAAGCGCGCCAAAGGTGGACGGGGGAATGGGGGCGTAGGCGGAGACACCTTCTCCGTGCAGTACGTTCGCTACCAACATTGAGCGGTTCGTAGCATAGAGCAGCGCTTCACGCACGCTTTTCTCGGCAAGCACGATGGATGAGTTCTGATTGAAGAATACACCGAATACGCGCGGTAGTCCGAACGAAAGGCCGGACGGGACACTCGCCGCGTCTATTGTTTTTTTTGACAGCGCATCTTCAAGTTCCGCGCCAGACCCAAAAAATTCAAATCGCACCTGTGATATCAACGGTGCGCGAGGCAGATAGTGCGGGTTTGATTCAAGAATATATGCTGTGATGCGCCCGCTGGGATTTTGCTCGAATGATACAGCACGATACGGCCCTGCTCCTACCGGCCGGAGGTTATACTCGCTTAAGGCGAACTCAGCTGGAAGGACATCGCGCCAGATGTGTTTGGGAAGTATGCCAAGCGTTGCGTTTTCAAGAAATGGAGCATACGGCTTTGTAAGCCGGAATGCTA
>VMFT01000016.1 GCA_007376195.1 Parcubacteria group bacterium Gr01-1014_29
CGCATGCGTAAAGACTTCTTGCATGTATCGGGAAACATATTGGAGGAACGCGTGAGAGATATGATGGAAGAAGAGATGCGGCAACTTGTGGAAGGGCACACTGCTCATCGGCGCTCTGAAGATTGGAACACGGAAGAAATTACCGAACAGGCAAGAGCAATGAATGTTTCGGTTGACCCCGACGATACTGTCGGGGCAGGTGGGCTTCATGAAGAGTTGCTTGTGATAAAAGATTCAGCGAATTTGGATGAGGAAAAACGCGCCAAAATAGAAGAAATATTGCAAAGACGTGCTGATGATGCGTTGTCCGGCAAAGTAGCTCAAACGGGTGAGAACGCAACAAACATATTTCGGTATTTTATGCTGCAGGCGATTGATTATTTGTGGACTGATCACCTGGAAATAATGGACTATACCCGTAGCTCCGTACGCTTGCGCGCGTATGGCCAGCGGGACCCGTTGGTGGAATATAAAAACGAAGCGTTAAAGCTTTTTCGGCAGTTTAACGCCGCGGTGAGTCATTTGATAGTAACTAATATATTAAAATTTAATGTATCCGCAGCAGAGCAAACACAACGCGCACCGCAACAGAAAAATCTTGTTTTTTCGAAGCCGTCTATGACGGGAGCGACCGCGGTCGGTGGATCTTCCGCAGCATTGTCCACTATCCGATCTTCCCATGGCCAAAAATTTAAAAATATAGGGCGTAATGATCCTTGTCCATGCGGAGCGAAAAAAGTGGATGGAACTCCGGTAAAATTCAAACATTGTCATGGTCGGTAATGCTAATATATTTGTAGACCAGTGCAATATGGACTGGCGGCTTCTGCCGGCAATCGCGGTCCGGGAATCTTCCGGCGGAAAACAAGCGTGCGGCAATAATCCGTTCGGCTGGGCTTCCTGCCGAGCGGATTTTGAGAGTGTCGAAAAAGCGATTGAGATTGTCGGCGCGAACCTTTGCGGATTCAATCCAAGAACCGAAGCCTACTATAAAAACAAAACAACCCATGAGAGGTTGTGGAGTTATAATGGGATAGTTAACCAAAACTATCCCGATGAGGTTTTGAAAATTATGGACGATTTTTAACCAGAAATAGCCTCCTCTATTTTATGAGCAAATATTTTCTCCCTTTCGCTGGTAAAAGCCTGAAAGTCATCATTTTTGAATGAAGCGTGGTCAGAGGTCGGCACAAGATGAGATTCAAGAATTCCGTTCAGTTTTTTATTTCCTAAAACTTTCTCAATATCAGCGAGATATTTTGAGGGTGCTTTATTCGAAATAGTTCGGTTTGTTTTACCATCAATCAAGGTGCGGTTTAAAACACAATTAAGCTCGTCTGCACTCACTCCTTTCTTTTCAAGATATTTTCTTGGAAAGACATGATGGTCTTCTATATTCTCATCAATGACTAGCTGGGTAGTAATTTTTTGTCCAGTATGAAAATCAAGAGCTCCGTCTCTCACCAGAAGGCAGAATATGCCACGGTACACTGCATTACGCTGGCGATTTATTGAACGGAGCAGTTTTGGTTCAAAAGAAAAATCAGTGATGATTTCTGGTTCGGGGTTACCATTGATCCAGTTTACGACACCAACAAAATCCTGCGCGTTCTTTTCGTCCGTAGTTGCATCATATCGTTGCGAGAAAACAGAGTTCCAAAACCACTTCTTAACTTTGTGCAAGGCGTCTCCTCTCGCCGGCCCATTTTTTGTTTCGACTTTCGATATAATGGCGGCCATCCCAGGAAGAAGCGTGCTGTAGGGTAGCCACTTTGGCGACATTACACCGCATTCGTTTTTGAGAACTTGCAAGGTTGAATTTAATGCTTGCGCCGCAACCGGCCAGAGCTCATTCAATTGTTTGCTGTCGATATTCAAGAGATGTTTTCTTTTGCACGCTGGCGATTTCTCGCTGGCAAGAAGCGCGACTATCTGGAGAAGAGTCACTGGCTCAATCTCGAATTCCTGAATAATCGGATATTCATCAAGCGCGCGCTCCCACAATTGACGCAGATCGATTCCAAGGGGCCAATAACGAGCCGTAAGTAATTCAAAAATTGTAAGCTGAATGCCAGTTGTATTTACGGTCTCAAAAATAAGACATACCGCCTCAAGATCAGTATTTTCGTTTAGCTCGATGACCGGGAATTCATAGGTTCGCATCGGCTCAAGATACTCGTCGCGAATTTTACGCACCGCATCGCGCACATCGTCACTTTTTTCTCTGTGATAGTCGATAAAGTTGTCGATCCAGCGATCAAGTGGCATGTCGTCATTAAAAAGAACCGATAACGGAAGAATCTTTTTGCGATACTGATCTTCGTAGTCCTTTACTCTTTTTTCAAAGCGTTCTAGCCGATCATAAATAAGGGCTTCCTCGAATGAGGTGCCGTTATTTATCATGTCTTTCAAATTCACCCAAAAACGATGTTCTCCTTTGCCGGCAAATGCCTGATAAAGCGAGGTTAATCTTTGTTGGCCATCGAGTACGAGATGAGTTGGGGCGACCCCGTTTGTTTTTGTCTTATCGACGCCATCGAATATACGGTGCGCCAGAATATTCTTCGAGTATTTCAAAAATAATAAACTCCCGGCCGGGAAGGATCGGGAGAGCGACAATAAAAGCTCCCAGGTATTTTTGGGATTCCATACGAAATCGCGCTGAAATTCCGGGAGTACTATTCTACCCGCATCAACTTGGGGCAGAAGCATCTTTAAAAGTGTCCATGGGTTGGTCTGAAAGAGTCGCATAAGGACACTTTAGCAAAGATGACAAAATAAGACAATGGTCAATTCGTCCAGTGGGCGATCATTAAAGAAACATCTCGAAGATTAACTACGCCGTCTCCGTTCAGATCGGCCTGCTTGCTATTAGGTCCGAAACGAATCGGACTTCCCCAGTAAAATAAAAGAATACTGATATCGATCATATCTACCCGGCCATCATCGTTGATATCGGCTTTATTTTTTTTGATTTGCCTGACCGAGATCAATGGCAGATTTATTTCTGAGACAGTCATTTGCGTTACGGCCGGCGAATCAGGAATTCCTATCAGCTGACTCGTTTCATTTGCCGACCCGTCTTTCATTGCGGAAACAAATAATTCATAGACACCGGGCTCGACATTTTCGAAAGTAACAATAAAACGACCCTCCTCGTCGGCGACAACCGGCTTCGAAAGAGTCAATTTCGGAACTCTAATGGTCACCAAAGCGTCAGGCGAAGTCGTGCCAATTATAGTGAGAGAGATGCCGTGATAAGCAAGGGCTGGAAAAGCAAGTAAAATCAGAGAGAGAGAGTGCTTTTACCTGTCAAGATTTTATTTTCACTGTGCATGATTCCATTATATCGCTTGCGCTCGGCGAGGTAAAACGAAAAACTTACTTTTTGTCGATCTTGTAGTTCTCCTGCAGAAACATCAAATCTTCTTCCAAGCTTTGAAGAAGTTTTATATGCCAGTTTTTCTTCGGCCCGCGCATGTCTTTCTCAAGAGTTTGCCGCGCCATGTTAAGCACGGTTGCCAGCGTGCCGAAGTAGTCGTCATTTTCAATATGGTTTTCTAACTGTTTTTTATGCATGTTTGGGGTATGTTACCTTCGGTGGCGAATTTTGATCAAATCTGGTTATCCACTCCGTCAAACACAAAAAGCCCACCACCAGACCGAGCCTTGCGGCTCACATACGAGTTTCCCCGTATGACGCATCGAGCGAACCTGATGATGGGTTCTTTATGCTCGATGCGGTTTGCGACCATGCCCCAGAAAAATCTCCCGAGGTTTAGGTCACTCAATTTTTAATTGCTATTTTAACATGATAATAAATCTATTATGGTTACAACTTCCTATACTTCGTGCTTCTTCCAAGACCAATACGCTCAATTTTTTTGAGTCGTAAAAGTTTATCTAAAGCTTGTCTGACGGTGGGTTGAGCAACCTTTGTTTTCTTAGCAATCTCGCCAGGAGTAGCTTCGTTGGTACTCTCAAGATATTGCCAGACGGCAAGCTGTTTTTCAGTAAGGAGTTTTTCTATTTTTTCTTTTGACAATAATTCAACCGCCATCTGTGATTGTTTCAAGAAGATGGTAAAAAAGAAATCAAGCCAGGGCATAATGCTTTCTTGTTTTGTACCAATAGTTTTTTGGCTTCTGCGCAGAGCAACATAGTAATCCGGTTTGTTATCTTCAACCAGCTTTTCGTGGGAAATATATGGCATGTACAAGTACCCTTCTTTCAGTAAAAGAAGGTTGGTAAGAATGCGTGAGAGGCGTCCATTGCCATCTTGAAACGGGTGAATGTTCAAGAATTCAACGAGGAAGTTGCCGATGATAAGAAGAGGATGGCATTTTTTCTCTTTAAACGCTTCTTGAGTCCACTCAACCAATTCCTGCATCTGTTTTGGAGTAAGATAGGGCGGTGTTGTGTCAAAGAGAACAGCGATCGGCTTGGCGTCCTCGTCAACCATGTACACTTTATTTTCTCGCTTTTTATATTCACCTCGATGCGCCTTATCCTTTTCAACATGCTTGAGAAGCTCCTGATGAAAGTGTTTGATGGAGCTTTCGTTGAAGCGGAGATTTTTCCAGGAATTAAAAATATTCTCCAAAAGCTCGTAGTATCCTTTCACTTCCTGTTTATCACGATTGGTAAATTTCTGTATGTTGATACCGCGCATTAATTTCTCAACATCTTCGTCGGAGAGCATTGCGCCCTCAATGCGGGTCGATGCTCCGGTTGAGGTAATCAAAACAGATCGCTTGAGGCGACCCAAAACCTGCGGGCTTAGTTGAGCTCCCTTGATCCACTGCCCCTTTAACTCATCAATTTGTCCTATTTTTGACACAATATCGGCTGGAATGTGTTCAAGCCGCTGGTCAAATTTCTTAATTTTTGGCATAAATTTATCTGATACTTCTAATTATATCAAATTGTATCAGATTAGCAGGATTAACGCTCCAATTAATCTGACATAGTTAACTATATCAGATTATGTCAGATTAGTAAAGAGCTGGTTGTGGGCAATTTTTATCATCCAAACCCCCATACTTATGATAGGCATGGGGCAAGGCTTGTTAAAAGCCCCCCAAAGAGTTATCCACAGTGACAACGGGATTGTCTGTATATTAACATTATACTATTGAGGTTTTATACTTTTTATTTTTGATATATAATTATGGCAGTGGAAAGAAAATTAAAACTACGAGCTGGGCACTACAGAGTTTCTGATATTGCTAAACAAGTTGATCGTTCAACCATGGCGGTGATACGTTGGGAGAAGGAGGGTCTTATTCCAAAAGCAAAACGCGACAGTCGCGGTTGGCGGATTTATGCTAAAGAACAAGTTGATGAGATCGTGAAGCTGGTTAAAGAGACGAAATATTTTTCTAAGTAATTTATGCGGAAAGATATTACAACTCAATATGAGTAATAAAAAACAACAAAAAATCGCCTTATTTGAAGGCAAACAAATTCGCCGCCATTGGGATGAGAGACAGGAGAAGTGGTACTTTTCGGTGGTAAATATTGTGGCTGTTCTAACTGATCAAGCGGATTTTCAATTAGCAAGGAATTATTGGAAAGTGTTGAAAAATCGTTTGAAAAAAGAAGGAAGTGAAGTGGTTACAAAGTGTAACCGATTGAAAATGGAAGCAGAAGACGGAAAATTAAAAAGTGTCATAGGCAATGAGATAAATAGCATTTTGTGAAGTGTCACACAATCGGGAAAATTTATTGGAATTTTTGTTCGATCCAATTAGAATAATGGTATGCATAAAAAGGAGAATAATTTTGCATTTATTGATAGTCAGAATTTGAATTTAGGCATCCAAAGTCTTGGATGGAAATTGGATTTTGCAAAGTTTCGCCGATATCTAAAGGAAAAGTACGATATTACTACCGCATATATATTTATTGGATTTATTCCGCAAAACCAAGATCTATATTCGTCTCTCCAGAAGATGGGATACATTTTGATTTTAAAGCCGACTATTCCCGATGAAGATGGAAAAGTGAAAGGGAATGTTGATGCCGATTTAGTACTGCAGACGATGCTGGATTATCAGAAATACGATAAAGCAATTATTGTTTCAAGCGATGGCGATTTTCATTCTTTAGTGAAGCATTTATATGATACCAAAAAGCTTAAATTTGTGATGAGTCCTTATATTAAAACATGCTCTAAGCTTCTTAAGAAATCAGCTAGAGAAAAGATTGTTTTTATGAATAATTTACGAAAAAAACTTGAGAGAAAATGAAAAAACACCGCTAGGGGACGGAACCCAAAGAGGTGTTTTTTCCTGTGAATTATAAGATCATTATAGCAAGCCAATGCAGCATGTCAATAGTCACTGTGGATAAGTTGTCCCATTGGTATAGTACATCAAACGCTGTGGGCTTGTGAATAGCGAGGAGCATCAGAAAAATTCGGCGAGGAGCTAATATGAAATTATTAAAAGTAAAACCATTTCAAGAAACCTTAAACAAGGGATATTGTGGTCCCGCGGTTTTAAAGATGGTTTTAAAATACTATGGGGTCAATAAAACCGAAAGAGAACTTGCGAAATTAACTGGTACTACAAAAGTTGGAAGTACAAATGATAAGGCGATTGCTAAGGTGCTACACTCTTGTGGCTTAAAGGCAAAAATCAAAAATAATTCAAATTTTTCCGACTTGAAAAGATATCTTAACAAAGGAATTCCTGCTATTGTTGACTGGTATACAAAGGGCAGGAAAGATTATTCTGATTCAACCGTTGCCGACGGGCATTATTCAGTAGTTGTTGGTTTGGATAAAAAATTTGTTTATCTACAAGATCCCGAAATAGGCAAAATAAGAAAGTTGGCAAAAGATGACTTTTTACGAGTTTGGTTTGATTATTCTGGCGAGTTTTTAAACTCACCAAAACAAATGATTATTAGGCAGTCAATTGCAGTCTATAAATAGTTTTCCCATCCGTACCGCACATCAAACGTTGCGGCTTTTGAATACGGAGGAGCATAAAATGAGAATGAGCGAGAAATAAATATGCCCGAAAAGGAACCCGTTTTATCAAAGTGGCACAAAGAAGAGGAGGTTGGTGATGAAAGAATCGCTGACGGTTTTGTCAGTGGAGAGACTGGTAAACAAATGGGCGTGCGGCGCAAAAGTTTCGAAACTCCTGAAGGAGAAAAATTTTATGTGTATAAGGAAGTTAGGAATCTACAGGAAGCAAAAGATTCAATGGAAATTTATCAAAATATGAAAACAGCAGGTCTTCCGGTAGTAGAATTTGCCAAAATTATCAAAAAGAAATCAGAAAGCGGAGATAATGAGTTCGTGATCGCCATGGAGGATCTTACAGAGGGAGGAAATATTATTGTAATCAGCTTAAGCGAAGGTGAAGATCCAGAATTTTCTACCCAAGCGCATGTTCGCAGAGAGGATATACCATTTGAAATTAAAGAACAGATGATCCATGCATTAGCAGTGATTCATGATCATGATATGTATGATTACCATCCTGGTATAAGTTTTGTAATCAGGACAGAAGATACAGGAGGAGGTTCAGTTGGAGTGTTTGATTTTAAGATTATCGACTACGCGAACTTTATGACTAGGGCAAAAAAGAAAAGAGTAGAAGAAAGACAACAAATGAAAGAGAAGCCGTTTGAACAAGATTGTCAAGATGATCTGAGGGTGCTCTTAAGAGGCATTGTGGTAAATGACCAGGAACAAGAGCATTTGATAAATTTATACAGGAAATCACGAATACAGAAATAGTTCCCATCCGTACCGCACATCAAAAAGTGTCACGGGCAGTGAGGGATCAAAAAGAAGCCCATAATAGGCTTCTGAATTAGGAAAGGTACATTCATTAATCGTATTCACCCTTATAAAGCCGATAATCGTCTGGAACTTCGATAGGTGCTTCAGAAACAATAGCTCCGAAACTGGCATGCTGCTGACTAGTCTTGTCAGCTTCCTCTCTAGACACATACGGCCCCATATCAATTTCTTCCCTGTCAGCACGGATATAGCGGTAAATCCAAGCCATGATGATCCTCCTTGAGGAACTGTGATTCTACAGTAAGGATAGCAGTATCCATGTGGTATAATCAATAAACACTAAAAGTGGCACGGCCTTTACAATAAAGAATAGTGTTGGTAGCATGTAAATATGCTGAGTCAATACATTCAAAAAAAGTTAAAAGAAGCTCGGTACAAAATCCTCAAGGATGAGGCATATTTTGGTGAAATTCCTGGTTTACCAGGTGTGTGGGCAAACGCAAGGAACCTTGAAGATTGTCGGGGAGAACTTCGAGAAGTATTAGAGGATTGGCTTTTGCTCAAAGTAAGAAACCAAGAAAAAGTCCCTGGGTTTGTACTCAAAGTTGATCGTCGCCAATTAGTTAAAAATGCTTAAAAGCATTTCTTGGAGAAAACTTGTTCAGAAGTTTCGCAGTCTGGGATTTGACGGCCCTTATTCAGGTGGCCGTCATTTGTTTATGGTCAAGGGTGAGCTTAAAGTCCATATTCCCAATCCGCATCAGAGCGATGTTTCTAAACATCTTGTTGCAGAAATTTTACGGCAAGCGGGCATTTCATCTGAAGAGTGGAATGGAGTATAATATTTTCTCATAATTTGCAGGGTTTTTGATATTAATAAGGTAGTTTTGTTATATTGAATGGTATGGAAAAATCTCATAAACAGATTGTCTTACGGTTCCGGGCGGTAAACAAAGACATATTCAATATGATTCGTCTTGGCAAGAAACGTGTTGAAACGCGGGCGGCTACCATGAAATACAGAAACATTTCTCCTGGCGATAGTATTATATTTGTATGCGGCACAAAAAGATTCACAAAGACGGTAGCAAAAGCGTCGCGATTCAAAAGTATTCGTGCCATGCTCCGAGTATATGATATGAAGGATATCATGCCATCGTTGAATTCGGAAAAGGAATTACGGGAAGCTTATTATAGTTACCAGAATTATAAAGAAAAAATAAAAAAGTTCGGTATTATCACGCTGGAGTTTGAGAGATAATTGGAGTATAGTAGTAAATATCTTCTAACAGAGTACAATGGAAATGAAGGAGAACAATATGCTTGAGAGAATGCTTGCTCAAGAAATAAAATGGTGTGAAGCGATTCGTGTGTCAAACATGTTTATAAAAGACTGCGGAATTCCAAGGCGCGTATTCCGGTTAGCAATACGTCCTATTCTCAAAGGGGAAAAAGATGTACTAGAGGTGTTTAGAGTACACGATGCCGAAGTAGAGCCGGGTGAACCGGTTAAAGGAGGCATACGATTTCATCCCGGCGTGACGGTGGAACTTTTGCAAATCCTTGCGAGAGACATGTCTAAAAAGTGCGTCCTTGCAGGCTTGCCCTTTGGAGGCGCAAAAGGAGGTGTGCCGATAGATCCCGCCCAGTATACGCGCGCCGAATTGCGGGATATCGCTGAAAAAACAGCAGAAGAGCTGTTTGAAAACGGGTGTATTCATCCCGATTACGACGTACCAGGTCCAGATATGGGTGTGGATTCAGAAATTATATTTTGGATGCTTGTGAAGGCAAATGAGGCAAATCGCCGCGGCAGAAGAATATCAAACATCAAAGCCGCATTCACCGGAAAGAGCATCAAGGACGGGGGTGTGCCCGGGAGGGATGAAGCAACTGCGCGCGGCGGACTTATTGCTCTGGAAGAGTATCTGCGTCTATCTTGTTTGTTTCCAGAGAAACCAAAATTAGCTGTGCAAGGGTTCGGTAACGTGGGACGCAATGTGGCTCGTTTGGCATCTCAAGCAGAGTTTAATTATCCTGTTATTGCGGTAAGCGATAAACAGGGCGGCTTGTATGCGGAACACGGATTGGATATTCCAAAGGTCTTAGAATGGGTTAAAGATCATAAAACACTAGTTGGATACCCTCATGCTGATGCAATTTCTAATGCTGATCTTCTTTTATTGCCCGTGGACGTGCTTGTGCCCGCCGCGCTTGAAAATCAAATTACAATCAATAACGCATCCGCTATCCGTGCGAAATTCATTCTGGAACTTGCAAATGAAGCTATTACACCAGATGCATATGACGTGCTTGCCGATCGTAACATACCCACTCTCCCGGGTATTGTTGCAAACAGCGGCGGAGTGATTGTTTCTTATTCCGAGTGGTCGCGTAATCGCGGGAAACGATGGCATGAAGTTGATTTGCCAACATTGGAGCGTCTTGTCAGACAGGAATTAAAAGACATAATAGAGCGCAGTGTTCAGGACGTATTCCATCGAAGTAGGGCAGACAAACGATCGCTCTATGCGACAGCTCATATTAAGGCGCTTGAACTGTTGTACGAAAAGTTTAAGAGGAAACACGAATAAGTTTCAAGAAGAAAACGAGAAGCTCTGCGCTTCTCATTTTTTCTTGCACTCTGATTCTCGGCAAGGTAAGGTTACTATATAGATCTCTCTTATGAAATCATTAGATGCCATTATACGAAGTTCTCCCGAGCAGTTGACCTGGCAACCAGTGGTAGAAAATAGCAATCTTCCAACTGCCTATGAGTTTGTAATAGCCGCTGGCATGGGTGGCTCCAGTCTGGGCGCGTTTCTTCTTCGCGCGGGGAATGTGTCTTTGCCAGTTTTTCTCCATCGCGACTATGGCCTTCCGCAGTTTTCCGATAGCGTTATGCAAAAGAGTATTGTTATCGCAAGTTCCTATTCGGGAAACACGGAAGAGACAATCGATGCGTTTTGTGAAGCCGGGAGACGGCATCTTCCTGTTGCGTGCGTATCAACGGGAGGAAGATTGCTTGAAATGGCGCGAACGCAAGGAGTGCCGTATATTCAGGTGCCCGATACGGATATTCAACCGCGTTGTGCTGTGGGATTTATGGTACGAGCTCTCTTGAAGCTTTTAGAGAAGAACGAAGAATTGCGGGCGCTTGAGAACGTAGTACAAAACCTGTCTACGGATGTTTTGGAGGAAGAAGGCAGGAGCTTGGCGAAGAAACTCAAGGGCTTTTTCCCGCTTATATATGCCTCGGGGCGCAATGAAGCGATTGCGTATAACTGGAAAATACGCTTTAATGAAACGGGAAAGATCGCTGCGTTCTCAAATGTATTTCCGGAACTAACCCACAACGAGAACATGGGTTTCGAGTTTTCCGGCGCGCAACGCGCATTACCGCAGCCTTTCGCGGTGGTGATACTTCGCGACGCGTCAGATCATCCGCGCATTCTTTTGCGAATGAAAATCATTGCCGAGACGTATCAAGCGCGGAATATACCGGTCATACTGCATGATCTTGTTGGCGCAACTGTCTGGGAACGCATATTTCGCTCGTTTTCTGTTTGCGATTGGGCAGCGTATTACACCGCGCGCGCGTATGGTCTTGATGTTGATGGTGAAAAGACAGTTGAGGAATTTAAAGACCGCATGGCGCAGAACGGCATTTCATGAAAGAACTCAATCTTGGATCTGGGAGAGCGCTTGTTATAGTGGCGCATCCGGATGACGAAACAATTTGGATGGGAGGGACACTTTTAATGAATCCTACAATTGATTGGACTATTTTTTCGCTCTGTCGCAGTATGGATGCCGACCGGGCGCAGAAATTTAAAAAAGTGTGCGACCACTACGGTGCAAAATCAATTATGACTGATTTGGAAGATGAGGGAATAATGAATGTCCCGCAAAGCATCCCCGAAATTGAAAAATGCATAGGTACGCATATCGGCAGCACAAAAGTTTTTGATTATATTTTCACGCATGGCCCAAACGGCGAATACGGCCATCCGCGCCATGTGGGGGTGCACAGAGCTGTGAGGCGTTTGCTTCAATCAAAAAAGCTGCGATGTCGGCAGTGTTTTTATTTTTCGTACGCTGCGGATGTTCATAAGCGCGTGTATAATAAAAACAGCTCAACATTTCGCGCGAAGCTTGCTGCAGACACGCATGTCAAAAAGAGAAATATCATAAAAAAAATATATGGGTTCTCCTATCGTTCATTCGAGAACGTAAGTTGTTTAGCGGTAGAGACATTTTCCTCATGAAAATACTTCTCCTCTATGAATATCCGGTCAACTTGGGCAGTATGTCGATGCAAGGTGATTTACTGCGCCGCGGTCTGATGGAACACGGCGTGGAGGTTATTCCGTGTCATTACGAACATCGCGTCAACGAACGGGAATGGTTTTTGAAGACCGCAAAAGTGGACGCGGTGCTGGGAATTGGCTGGTGGGTAGACACGCCAACAATTATTAAAGCGCCCCAACGATACGGTCATATGCCAGTGCCGTGGCTTCTTGCGGATGGCTGGGTCGCGAATTACCACGATGTTATAGGAAGTCTGCCGCTTGTGTTTACTACATCTTCATGGGTGAAAGAAACATACGCGCGAGATGGCGTTGATACGAAAAATTTTGAGGTCTTGCATGTCGGGTTTGACCCAAATTTGTTCAGGCCCATTCCGCGCTCGCATCAGACGATTACAGAGGTGCGCAGAATGTTTGGGGTGCGCGATGAAGAAAAAATGATCCTTACGGTCGGGGGAGATGTGACTTCCAAAGGAGCGCAGGAAATGATACGAGCTCTCGCAAAAATAGATGCGACGTACCCGCATTGGAAATACGTTTGCAAGTCAACGAACAGTGACTGTGCGCGGGAACATCACGAAGAAGAACTAGCGCTTATGACGGAGATGGGGCTTGATACAAAAAAGATGGTGTATGTGGAAGATGATTTTTCTCACGATTTTATGCCGTATTTATTAAACACGGCGGATATCTATGCCGCGCCGAGCCGCTTAGAGGGTTTCGGCATGATTCAAGTGGAAGCTATGGCATGCGGAACGCCGGTTGTTTCTATTGATGCTATGGGTCCTAGGGATACCATTCGGCACGGAGAAACTGGTTTTCTCGCCAAAGTCGGGGAGATGATTGATTTAACCGAGGAGTGGGTAACCGACGAGATGGGTCTGAAGGGGGTGGAGAAAATATATTTTGATAAGCCGAAAACATTCGCGTACCGCGCCGATATTGATGAGCTTGCCGATTACACGCTTCGGCTGTTGACTGATGATGTGCTCCGGAAGAAACTGGGTCAGGCGGCCGCCGAACACGCGAAGCAGAACTTCAACTATCACCATCTTGCCGGCCGATGTATAAAAATATTGCAGGAGCGGTTGCATCTTAACTGAAAATGGTAAGAAGATTTTTTTATGAAGGATTTATTCACCCGTTCACTACTCAACCCCGTTCTTTCGCCGGATCCAAAACATGACTGGGAGGCTTTGAAAGTCTATAATCCGGGAGCTGTGTATCACAATGGCAGATACCATCTGTTTTATCGCGCGGTCGGCCACGGTCAAAACTGGCATTCGGCGATTGGATATGCAACATCAGAAGACGGCGAGCATTTTACACGATTTTCAGAGCCGATACTCGATCGCGATCCTGCTAATCCTCTTGAACATCGAGGACTTGAGGACCCGCGGGTGGTAAAAATAGATGATACTTTTTTCATGACCTATGCCGCTTATGACGGGGTTGTTCCACGCCTGCATGTTGCAACGTCAGGAAATTTAAGGGATTGGCATCGGTATCCACCTGCTTTTACGGATTTTCAATTCACAAAAATGGGGGGAGTATTTGTGAAGTGGAAGAATGGAGAGCCGGTTGAAATTACGGAACCAAAATCGCCGGAGTGCGATGAGCGCACAAAAGCAGGCGCGATTTTCCCCGCGCGCATAGGAGGAATGTATTGGATGCTCTTTAATGAATTTCGGATCTGGCTTGCAAATTCAAGAGATGGCATTCGTTGGCACGCGATTCCAGGCCCCTTTTTGTCACCGAGAAAAAATACCGATCTATTCGATAATGTGTTTGTAGAAGCAGGTCCTCCGCCTATTAAAACAGAAAAAGGATGGCTTGTTTTTTATCATGGCATTAATGATGCCATTCAATATCATCTCGGGCTGCTTCTCTTGGATTTGGAAAATCCTGCCAAAATATTATTCCGGTCTCGCGAGCCTATTTTTGGACCACGAGAATCATATGAGCTTTCAGGTATAGTAGACATTGTTCCGGGGGCTATGAAATTAGTAGAGGAGAATAAAGATGAGGAATTAAAAAAGCTTTTGCGGGAAGCAGAGCAAAAAGGGTTTATGCCTCAAGTAACCTTTACACCCGCCGCCGTTGTAGTAGATGGAATTGTGCGCATATTTTACGGCGCGAGTGATCAATTTATTTGTACAGCGGCCGCATCGCTTCAAGACATTATGACAGCGATTGTTGATTAACGACTGAAAAACGGCACGTGGTTTCTTTTCACGCATTCATAGGCAAATATATACATGCCGGCGGACCATGATTGGTAGGGGTTTGCGCCGCCAGTTACTTTGCCTGTTTTGCCGTCTAGCCATTCATAAAACCCCCATTCCGGGATAGTATCATGTTTTCTTGTGAGGCGGTTTGCTTTGGCAAGCAATTCAAGTTCCACTTCGGCTTTTTCAAATTCATTTGCTGATACAAGAGCGGCGACATATAACCCGCCCAAAAACGGCCAAATGCCGCCGTTGAGATAGTGGTACGGCCTGCGTGCTTCGCATGCTTCAAAATAGGGCTGCCAGTCTTTACTGTTTTTTGTGATTGGCGGCCATAGCGCTTTACAGGGATATGGTCGCCCAATACCTTCTTTTTCAATATACATAAGCACACGCGAAGCAATGTGTGGCGTGGCAAGCCCCGAGATAATCGCCATAAGGTTTCCAAATGTGTCGAACCAATGAGCTTCTTCGCGGTATTCATCATGTGTTTTCCATATCCATGGAAGGTAATATCCGCGGTTTTTGTCAAATAGTGAAAGATACTGTTCCGTTTCTGCATTTATCACGCGCCGGAGCCGGTCCGCTTCGGTATTTTTTTCGAGCATACGAAGAACTGTGTAGTACAGCGCTTGCGTAAGGAGTACCCGTCCGTATTTGTGGGGGAATGCGTCTTGCCAATCCATGGTGGGCTGTTGCACCGGAAGGCCATCTTCGTTGGGGTCTTGGTAGGTTATCCAGGTGTAGGCTGCCCCAATACTTTTTTGGTGCGCAATAAAAAAATCCGCATCATGGAACACGTCTGCGTAGACATGATGCCCTATAATGTACCAGAGCGTAGAATCTATGGAATTGAACGTAACGTCTGATTTTCGTTCTTCATTGTAATCTCCAACGGCGTTTGGAATTTGTCCGTGGGGGGATTGGTGTTTTGCAAGGATTGCGAGGCTATTGCGAAAAGGCTCTTGTAATAGTTTGCCCACAAGAGAGGCGCCCAGGGATGCGATCATACTGTCACGCGCCCATGTTGCCTCATAGCCACCGGCAAGCCCGGATGCGAAAAAACCGCCCGGGCGCGCAGCGCTTTGTAAAACGCGTATTGCCTGCGTGTATGCTTCTTTGCTGGTGCCTCCGATCATGTGGAGTGGAAATATTTTTTAATGGCAGGGTCTTCAAATGCCATACGCGCGGATAAATACGCTATGGTTGACTCCGCGCCTTGATTGAGATTGAACGAGTGTTTACATACACCGTCATAGCAGCCGCCAGTTGTTTCGTTGTATACTCTCAACCCCAGATGATTTTTGCCGAGAAACCATTGAAACGCCTTGAAAGCGTCTTTCATATGCTGTTTACGGCCTGTATGTTTATACGCAAAGAGTTTCGTCTCAACCATCGCAGCGGCGTCTTCCGGCTGCTGGTCGAAATACGCCCGTTCCTTATCGCGCGCGTACCAGCCGGATTCTCCGATGGGCGCGTAGCGCTGTTTTTCAAATGTTATGGATGACAGGAATGCGAGCGCGCGCTCTGCAACGGCGCGATACGTTGGGTTTTTTGTGGCAGCGTATGCATAGTAGAGCGATTCAGGAAGCCGGCTGTTGGAGTAGGTAAGTTCGTTTTCAAACCACTGCCAATCATCGGACGAATTGCGGCTGAAAAACTGCATTTGTTTGTCTGCAAGCCGCTTGATGTATTTTATACAGAGAGGGCGGGGATGTTTTTTGGCGTAATGATACAGACCCTCAATTACAAACGCTAGGGAGCGCGGAGATCGTATACGGTCTATGTTTTTTATGCCTTTGAGGAATACTGCTTGAGACCTGCGGCATATATCTTCCGGCAGATAGGAAGCTGCGGCGGTATATCCCACTGCCATCATACATCGTCCAAAAACATCATCGTCGTTTGATGTATCAGGTTTTTTTGCCGCATTTACTATGTTTGCGAATGTGCCGTTCTCGCGCGAAACATACTCAAGAAAACTGATATATGTTGTGATGATTCTCAAAAGCTCGGGAGAGCTGTTTTTTTCAAAACATTGTGCGGCGACAATCAAAGCGCGCGCGTTATCGTTGGCGCTGTATCCCCAGCGTATGTGCGGTGTCGCGTGGCGGGCATGTTGAATGATTCCGAAAGAATCAGTAAGGCGGAACAGATGATCTAATTTTATTTCCGGCAATTTTTTCTCGGTAGTCGGTATCGCTGCAATTTTTTTGTATAGTTTCGCATGGGCATTCGCAACGTCAGGCCATACCATGTGCCGCGTGCTTGCAAACGCGTTTTGATGCATAGCCATCAGTTTTTTTTCATCCGACAATAATTCTTTCAGAGCAGCTGCGATAGAGGAGGAGTCGCGAAAGCGGACAAGGAGGCCATTTTCTCCATTCTTGATAATGTGTTTTGCGTACTCGGTCGGTGTGCTTACAACAGCACGGCCGCATCCAAGAGCGTAGGAAAGGGTTCCGCTTACCGATTGTCGGGGGTTCCGAACAGCGGACACGTATATGTCTGTGGCTTTGAGATACTGAATTATTTCTTCCAGTGAAATATATTTGTTATAGAATTGCACATGGTTGTTAAGCCCGAGGCGTTCAACTTCTTTGCCGAGAAAATTGCGGTACGATTCACCGTCATAGTTCAGAACATGAGGGTGCGTGGCGCCGATAACCAGATAGAGGATATTTGGATACTCTTTTACGATAGCCGGAAGCGCTTGTATAATATCTTCAATGCCTTTGTCTTTACTTATCATGCCGAATGTGGAAAGAACGAGCTTGTGGTTGAGGCCCAATGCGGTTTTTGCTTCACGACTTGACTCAAACATGACTTGCGGAATGCCGTGCGGTATGAGGAATAGTTTTGATTTTGGCAGGGCGTAATCGGTTTCTAAGATTGTTTTTGAGAGATTGTTCATGACGATAATTGCCCGCGTATGTTTGCCAATGAGCTCGACGGTTTTTTTGAGATGGTCATCAGGGTGCGGCAAGACAGAATGAAAAGTAATTGCTACAGGTTTTTTTACTGTCTGCAAAAACGGTATAAGATAATTACCCCAGTCACCGCCAAAAATGCCGAACTCATGTTGAACATGCACGAGTTTTACCGTGTGGTCCTTATTTATGCGTTCCGCGAGAGTAACATAATTGCCCAAATCATCGGCGGCAATCGATGATACAATAGTGCTCGGGTAGTTGTAATGGGTAGTATGGTTTTCATCAAGAGCGGCTATTTTTACTTTGGTGGCCGGATTGTATAATTTATTGAATGCGGTGGCGAGATCATGCGTGAACGTGGCAATACCGCATTCGCGGGGAGGATATGTTGATAGATAGACGATGCTGTTGTGGCGTTGATTCATCTCATTATTTTTGAGATAGGCTCTAGCAATTATAACAAACGTGGTGTTTTGAGGGATCCAGCATTTCCGCTACGAGTTCTGAAATGCTTACTTGGGCAACCGCTATGCGCTTATCGGCAGCGCCATAGTAAATGTAGAGCGTATCCCCAAACTGCGCGGTTCCTGTTGGAAAGACGACATTTGAAACTTCTCCGGATATTTCCCATTCTTCCGTGGGCGAGAACAGTGGTTCATGCAGGCGTCCTAACACGTGAAGCGGATTTTCTTTGTCCAGAAGCGCTGCGCACGCGTGATACACGCGCCCGGCATTTCGTGATTCAACGCTATGGAATATGAATAGCCATCCCGCATCGGTTTCAATGGGAATGCATCCACCACCGATGTTTCGCGTTTCAAACCAGTGTTTACTTTCAAGAAGAACGAATTGCTGTAAGTTTTTGAGGTGGTTTACCCAGAATGTTTTTGTGCCGAGCTGTTTGAATGTATCGAAGAACGCAAGCTGGATATCCGGCAGAACGCGATGGGCTAAAACGTAGTGGTTGTTGATCTTTCGCGGGAAGAAAAATAAGTCTTTGTGCCAAAGCAATACATCCTGACCCGCCTCGTCTTCGTAGTATGACGCAAAAAATTTATATTCGTCTTTAAGCTTTTGCTCTTGGAATAAATCTTCCGCTTCTTGGTATGTTACTTGCGCGCTGATGATGCCTTTTTTCTCGAATTGTTTCAGATCAGAGCTGGTGGCGTATGCCGTTTGCGCGTTTTTGCCGTCGTGGGCGACGTATGTCATATAGAACGTATTTTCAATTTTTGTGATTCGCGGGTCTTCCACGCCTCTTTGTTCATAGTCGTAGTCGCGATGCAGAATGGGTTTGTCCCAACGCTCTACCACGGTAGTCGGCCCATTGAGTTTGGCATACCCAATGGATGAGTCATTGTTTTGGTCTAGGGCACGATAAAAGACATGGATGGTGTCTCCATCTTGCCATATGCCGGGGTTCAGCACGGCAGTGCTTTCAAAGTAGTGATTGGTTGGCTCCAAAAGGGGGCCGAGTTTTTTGATTTGCGGCATGAGTAGAATTATGCTTATGTATATAAGTAATTCTAGGCAAATCTTTTTTATGGCACAAGGCACAACTCATGTATCGAAGCGTGTGGTCGTGGTGAGCGGCGGGTTTGACCCGTTGCACGTCGGGCATGTACGCATGTTTGAAGAAGCCCGAAAGCTTGGCGACAGGCTTGTGGTGATTTTGAATAACGACAACTGGTTGCGGAAGAAAAAGGGATTTGTATTTATGCCTCAGCGTGAGCGAAAAGAACTTATCAAAGCGTTCGCGTCGGTGGATGAAGTGGTGCTTACGAAACATTCTCGGAATCCTAAAGACATGAGTGTGTGTCAAGCGTTGGAATCATTACGGCCGGATATTTTTGCGAACGGCGGAGACCGCACTGTGCAGGATGCGGCTAATCAAACATCTTCTCTTAACGCTGATGTGGAACTGTGCAAAAAATTAGGCGTTACCATAATGTACAATGTGGGACGCGGTGGCAAAGTGCAGTCAAGTTCATGGCTGTTGGCGGCATTCCGGGACAACGCGCCGTGTTTTTGCGGAAGCGGGAAGAAGTTTAAACGTTGCCACGGGCAGTGAGAATATGAAAAAGATAAAATTTAAACTAAAATCCGGGCAAATTGACTTTACGCACGCGCGCTGGGCGCCGGTGGTAAACTGTGTTCTTTCGTATAAGGGCAAAATTTTGCTTGTTCAGCGCAGTAGTACGCTGAATTTTTATCCCGGCTATTGGAACGGCGTTTCAGGGTTCTTGGACGACCACAGGAGTTTGCAAGAAAAAGTAGTCGATGAGGTCGGAGAGGAAGTCGGGATACCGAAAACCAAGATCAAAAGCATAGTGTGCGGCGAGATATTTCATCAGGATGCGCCCAAATACAAAAAGACGTGGATCGTGCACCCGGTGCTTGTGGAAGTCGCAACTGATGATGTTACCCTCGACTGGGAAGCAGGGGCGTATAAATGGGTTACGGTACGCGATGCAAAACATCTGAAATTAATGCCGGGGTTTAAAAGGGTTTTGGAAAAATTATATAAAAAACACACATGAAAAGAGAGGTGACTATTAAACCAAACTCTTCGCGCGCGGGTGTTGAGGAGAACAACGGGGTGTTGGAAGTGCGGGTGCATGCCGCACCCTCTGACGGCAAAGCAAACGAAGAGATGATAGAACTTCTCGCTGATTATTTTGAAGTCGCGAAAAGCGCCATTGAACTTGTGCAGGGTCACACATCGCGCAAAAAAATCGTAGAGATACGGACATGGCAAAAGAGGTGAAACGGGATTTGTTTGCTATTGCTTTTTTTTGACAGATATGCTACAAGAAGTTAGTTTCGCTGTTCTTAAACAACCTAACTGGTGGCTATGCCTTGGGTAAAAAACTCTAAAAATAGCAAAGGAGAAAGCATGTTGAAAGGGATCGCTGCTGGTGTTGGGGTTCTCATTGCCATCCTGGCTCTTGGCTGGGTGGTTACGGGCAATGAGTTTTTTCTCTACAAGGTCTTTGCGCCAAAGACCGAGCAGGTGCGGCGTGGGGTGTTTGAGCAGTCTCGAGCCTTTAACGAGGGAATGGTTCGGGAGCTAGAGAACCTGCGATTGCAATACCTACAAGTCACTGATCCTGATGCTAAGGCGGTGCTTGCAACTACCATGTTGCGTCGTGCCGCTGGCTACAACCTCGACGATCCTATTGTACCTGCGGACCTGCGGGTGTTTGTCGCCCAGTTAAAACGGGAACGACTTGGAATGCGTTAATCCCCCATATCCGGCCCAAAGAAAGGAGGCCCAAGTGAAGAAAAATTGTAACGTCTTTACCATTGTGGTTGTGTCTGTTCTGTTTGCGGCATGCACTCCGCAGCCGCCAACAAGCGATCAGGTTCAGCAGAAGCGCATGGAGACGCTTGTCGCAGAAGGTGTTGCCCAAGTTGGAGCTCCGGCAATTGTGAACTTTCAAGAGCTTAGGGATATGAAAGAGACCTATGAGCTCCGCGATCAAACGGGGCTCGTGATCTATGTGTACCTAGAGAACATGATCCCGACCATCGTTCCAGGGCACACGTCTTTGGGCGGTAAGCTCACTTTCGTTTGTGTTGGAACCGGATATGGGTTGCCATATGGAACCCAGTTCAGCAATCCGGAAAAAGTGTCATGGCATGAACGAAGTGGGTGGCTAAAGCTTCCTCAAGCCGAACCAAACGGGCTCTTCATGCCCTCGACGGCGGAGGGTACATGGATCAAGTGCAAAGATCCAAACGGCGGTAAGGAAGTGAAGCCGATTCTCCTTGAACCGCGAGGTGTCTACTCGCCGTTCAAATTTCCGGTTGACAAGTAACAAGGTTTCATTTTCCTCCAAACCAATTTCTCAAGGCGGGCATTCGCGCTCGCCTTTTTTGCTGCTTATTTTTTATGTATAATTGGGTGTATGCTCAAAATAATTTTCACAATTATTATTGTAGGAGCAGTTGGTATAGTAGTGTTTACGATGTATGTGCGAGAGACTAATCCGTTGAGTATGTATCAATCAAAAACACTTCGGATTAGGGAAACGAAGCTGGAAGTTCTCATTGCAGACACCGAAGAAAAGCGCACAAAAGGGCTTATGAATGTTACGGAGTTAGCAGATGATACGGGAATGCTTTTTATATTTCCCAATGCCTCCCAGCGGACGTTTTGGAACAAAAATACGTTGATTGCCCTTGATCTTATATGGATTACAAGTGGGCGGGTGGCAGGTGTCTCGGCGCTTCCATCCATTACAGAGAGCGGCGGACAGATTGTTTTTGTCGCGTCACCCGAAGCTATTGATCAAATAGTGGAGGTACCTGCGGGGTGGGTCGAAGCACACGGAATAAAGGTTGGGGATAGAGTCGAATAGATAACCCTTCGACTTCGCTCAGGGTTCTCAAATTCGCAACCACGCTTTGCGTGGGCGAATTTGGAAAGTAATCCACATGTTTCGACTCATTGCGCGTTGCGCATGTTGTATAATAGAGAGGACAAAACCGTTTTATTGGGTTTATAAAATTTTGTAGACTCTTATCACCCAGAAAATGGGAAATAGGTTTTTACCTAAAATTTTGTTTACGGTTTTGTGACTCAATAAAACGGCGTTCTTTACACAATTACTCCGTTTATATCCCCGGGTGATCCCCGGGGAAAATTTTTGCCAATACTGTGAATTACGAAACTCCCCTTCCAGCCCAAAATTGAGTACAATACAAAAAGCCGCACCTTGTTGAATCAGGCGCGGCTTTTATCATGAAAAACA
>VMFT01000017.1 GCA_007376195.1 Parcubacteria group bacterium Gr01-1014_29
CGCTGTGTATCTTTGTCCTCTGCGCGAGCAGCTCTCCCCACCTCACTGCCAATGTTGCCCAACTGCTCCATCAGTGATAACTGAAACCACCTTCCTTCTGCTAATTCTTTATGTATGAATTGCTTCATCCTTTAACCAGTTTCCCCACCACTTTTTTAATTTGCTCCCGAATTATCGCATTCTCTACATTTCTCGTACGGTTCCCAAATGTTGGTTTTAGATTAATCATTGAATCGTATTCAATAAAATCGTCTCCTACCCTATCAGGATACAAGTTAATGCCCCATGTATATTCACGTTGAGAACCTTCTTGTTCCACCAGCAAAACTTCTTCATCTGCGTGCAACTCTCCTCCGACCGCCATTATTCCCTGCTCAACGTCCACGACCGCTTTTGCCAAATCACCAAATCGCTCCTCGGCGATCTTCTTCAACTCCTCTTTTGTGATTTTATCTTTAATAATTTTGATATCCATACTGAAATCTTATTATATTTGTCGTGCATCCTTAAATGCATCCGTGAGAAGTTTATATTGCAACCCATACGCTTCCATCATGACACCTTTTATTTGCTTACTTGGAAACCGGACATCCAAGTTGAGAACTACACCAACTTTCTTTCACTTTTCTCACTCCCAAAAAACACTTGCTTATCCTGCATCCATTGGATTACTTTCTCCTTCAAAGAAACCGGCAATACGCGCGCTTCTTCGAACTCTGCGAGCGGCACCCATATACATTCAATATGATCTTCTAAAACATGGATTTCTGGCGAAGCAAGCTGTGATTCAAAGACAATATTCATTTCGTGTTTTCTCTCGCCATCTTGAGAAAACTGATTTTCCAGAATGCCAATAAACCGTGTGTCTATAACGATGCCGTCAACTTCTTCCTTGATTTCACGTTTCAGCGCCGCAATACTATCTTCATCAAACTCCACATGCCCGCCGGGGAAAAAGAAATAATCATCTGCGATGGGCTTGCAAAGTAGCATGGCGCCCTCGTGAATAATAACCGCGCGGGCGATACATTCGATAGTATCGTGTTCAATTATTGCTTTTTGTGGAATATCCGCTACGAGGTGATTTTCTGGCATACTCATCCATTGTATCAGAATATAGTCTGTCTTCGCTAACGACAGAGCGAAATAACTAGAGCCTATCTCAAAAATAACCGTGATAATAAAACATATAATAACACTTGAGGGCTGAAATGCTTATATTTCTACTGCAAATTGCAAAAAGCTCGTTGACGTAGCATAGCTACGCCGCCTCACTTGTTTGCAATTTTCGCTACGAAATCTAAGTATTTCATCTCCTCATTATTTTTGAGATAGGCTCTAACATTTTTGTTTTTAGAAACAAAAAAGCGATCCTTGGTTTTGCCGGGATCGTTCTGTTTTTGCGTGGGTCGCCTAATCATCCAAATCAAATATCAATACGATCCGTCCCTCACACTTTCCGGTATCCGAATAATCGGCGTTATAGAGAATGTGTGTTCTTTACGTTCGCCACTTTCCTCAAAACGTACCAGTGTAACAGTTGTTTCCTTATAAGGAACTGATTTAAAGATAGCGCGAATTAATGTCTGGCTGTCTCGTACAGAATCATCGCCGAATTTCTTTAGTATGTCCCCTATCCGTATTGCCGTTTTATACGCAGGAGTTTTGAGATTGCTCACATCAACAAGAGTGCCAGGATCGCTTTGAGGATCAATCTGTACTGATTCCATCGCTCGCAGGACATCCACCACCAAGACTCCCCCCTTATCAAAAACTTCTTCCCGTATCTTTCCAAGAAGAACGATATCGTTTATTCCCGTAAAATCATTGATGATCTGTAATCCCTGAAAACCCTCTGCGTCTTTCAGCTCGTCTGATTTTGGAAACTGTATGCCAATCCATGATCTTCGTATAGTTCCCAAAAGTCCCGGTTCAATATCCTTAAAAAGGTTTATCGGTATTGCATATCCCATGCCATCTGCGCCTCGTATGCCGGAATTTATAATTCCTACAATTCTTCCATCCTTCTTGGATACCAATGGACCTCCCGAATTCCCGGGGTTTATGGGTGCTTGCGTTTGAATATAATCCTCATAACTCAAAAGGCCATGCACCTTTTCCTTCGCTGTTACGATGCCGGATGTAACGGTGTGTTCCATACCAAACGGATTTCCAAACGCATAGACTTCTTCTCCCACGCGCACATTGCTTGAGTCTCCCAAAATACCAACAGCAGCTCCTGGAATGGGCTCGCGAACTTCTAATACGGCCAGATCAGTAGTTGGATCTCGTCCCACAAAACGCGCGGCGTACTTTTTCCCTTTCATTACAATCCAAAAGTAGGCACGCGCGATATCAGAATCGGAATATACTGCTCGGAAGGAAGAGCTTGATTGAGGAAGTTCTCCGATAACATGCGAATTGGTAACAATGCGGGTAGGTGTATAGAACACGCCGGAGCCGTGCCAGTCTTTTTTCGTTTCGCCGATTTGATATCGTTCAATCTTCACTACGGCACTCTCGTACCAAGTCATTATTTCTTCCTGTGTTTGAAGAGAAAGCGGAAAAGCATCAGATGATGCTGGGTATACACAGAGCCCTGCTAAAAACAAACAAGCCACAATGTGTTTTATGCGACTCATACAGACCTCCTGGAAATGAAAAATTGTAAAACAAAGCCTACTGTTAGGGTAGCATACTATCCACTACTTACAAAAGAGAGAGTTTTTCAAAATCAAACATGGTCATTCAGAACAAAATACTGGAACGAACTTCGGAAGCGAGGGGTTAATGCATGATGCTCCCGATTTGTTCAAGAGCAAGGCGATTGAATACAAATCGCAGTCCTGTAAGGGTTAGAACCTGCCTTGCCCGTCCGACGCGTCCGCCAAAGCTTTAGCGTCGGCGGAAGCTTTATGCGACCGCGTGTCGCCTTAGCTTTAGCGGTGGCACAAGGAGGGTTTTGTGGGGATGGGAAAGGTGTTTTCAATGCCTGTTTTTGCTTTGTAGAGAAGAGAAGTGTTGAAAAATAATGAATTTTTCGTACTCTTATTTGCTCACGAGTTCTAAACGCAGTTTAATTACTCGTATTATTCAAAGCCACCCACATTATTTCAAAAATAACCCGAAAAGTGTCGGCCAGCTGTTTATTGGTAATTAATGTCCCTATTATCGGCTCATCAAGCGTTATGAGTGCTAAGTTGTCATTCCAAACAAGAATATCGGTGGAAATTTCTTTATAACGTGATGGAATAAAACGATGTTCTACTAACATCCCAAGAGCAGCTTTTGTTATAGCTGCATCTTTTCCACGTGAATCTGCGCTCAAGATGTCCCGCAATACAATACCCCTTTTTTTAAGTTCATTGCGCCAACTATCAAAGAAATGCGGATACACAACATGCAGTTTCCTTGTAGACGCAAAACCCAATATTTCTTCTGTATTATACATTTGTAAAAATATCTCTTTCACCTGCTCCTTGCCATCATAAAACTTAATAACTGGTTTATTCTTTTGTGATTTGAACATGTTGAGCAATTCAGGGAGTAATTCATCAGTAATAATGGTTTTCTTTTCATCAAGTATGCGCAAAAGAACTGATGGATTGTTAGCCGTGAAGGTATAATGATTTTTTCGTGATTGTCTCTCAACGAGCCCCCTTTTCTCAAGGTTCCTCAATACACCATAACAGTTTGTACGCAAAATGTTCGTATGTTCTGACACCTGCAAAGGTGTTACAACTCCATTTTCAAGAAGATAAAGATATGTAGTTATTTCAGAATCATTGAGACCAAGAAGACTATATATTATACATCATATTGACTATATTAGAACAAAGCTATATAATGTGTCAAGATTAAAAATTTCAAATAAGGGGGGAACACATGGAGTATGATATGCACTTGGCGGCAACAAAAATATCACAGAAGAGTATACACGCGCTGGAACATTTAGGCTTCCAACGCGACGAATTTGCTAATAACACGCGGTGTCTAGCCAGTGAATACCATGGAACGTATCGAGGAACCAGAGAGTTACCCGATGACACATTGTGGGAAAAAACATGCAAGATTCTTCTCTCGGATAAAACGTTTTCCGGCTGTGTAGAGGAAGAAGCAATAACAGACGAGATATCCATTGAAGGAACCAACATCACTATGCCAGCGCCGGTATCTCCCTTGCGCATTGAAGATGTTCCAACTGGCAAACACAAAGCCTGTGATATCCATATGAGGATTGATTTATCGGCTTCTCTCCCTGAGGCAATCGAACAGCTTGAGCGTCTGGAAATAGCATCTTTTGACAAACCAACCCCAGAGGGAATACAGCGCGTCTACACCGTAACGTGCGAGACACGCGAAGATGGAGAATGCCTTTTTATCGCGTTGTCCCGGTACCTTCGTTCGCTCCCTCGTTTGCGTGGAAATATGAAACTGGAGATTACCACGCGATATCTTCGTTATCCAGACAACGCTATTACCCTACCAATCACACGGCACGATGCCGTCACCGCATGGATTCACCAGTAACTTTTTTCATTCCCGCCCACTCAGCAATGATGGGCGGGTTTATTTTTTTTGAGAAGTGTAGTCCGCCTTCGCCAAGGCTTCGGCGGATGCTCCCTCTTTCGCTAAAGCTTCAGAAGGGCGAGGCAATTTTGCAAACAAAAAATCCCGGTAGTACCGGGATTTTTGTGCAAAATTGGCAAGCGAGTAGGGGGAATCGAACCCCCGGCGCCAGTTTGGAAAACTGGGGTATTACCACTATACGATACTCGCAGCAATCAAATTTTACATAAAATATACCATTTAAGCAAAACCCCTCCGACAATGTGTCGGAGGGGTTTACACTTTCTAAAGTTTAGTTGCCAGCCATTTCCTCACCTCCAGCGGACGGGTTAGCACCTTCGCCCTCCCCACCCTCTGTCGGCTGTGAAGGCGTATCGCCTTCCGGCGCGCCATCATCTAGCATAACAATTTCATTGTAAGCCATAACAAATTAAGTATTTAGGACTGATATTTTGACCTTTCCGTGTTGGCTTAACTTGGATTAAGTCTAGCATAGAGAGCAACAAAAATCAAGAGAAGTACTAGAAAAGCATTGAAAATCGACTTATTTATGTGTATAACTTGTGACTTGTGTGGATATATAGGACATTTTTTGTCAATGTCCATTATAATGGTGTTTCACGTGAAACACTTATTATAGTAATAGGAGTATTTTATGTTTCATGTGAAACAGTATATTTGCAAAATATAAACCTAGTTTAAGCCCCGTCATACGACGGGGCACTCAATTTTTATAGTCGCTATGCTTCTTAAAAATTGGTGGACTCACCGGGAATCGAACCCGGACCTCGGCAATGCGAATGCCGCGTAATACCACTTTACTATGAGCCCTTTTGTTTCACGTGAAACCGAGTCAGACTCGGTGAACACTTAAAAACAATCATTTTTCAACAAATTGAACCTGTTTCACATGAAACATATCATTTTGTCGGGCTATCCGGATTCGCCTTATCATCCGATAGGGCGCCCCGTCGAATGACAGGGCGAACCCATATCTGTATCATTCTGTCGGGCTGCTGGGAATCGAACCCAGTCTATCCCGCCTTCCTAGCTAGTCGGGCCATCCAGATTTGAACTGGAACTAAAACCTCCCAAAGGTCTCGTGCTACCGTTACACTATGGCCCGATTTAATTGGTTGGCGGGACGTACCACCATCATACGCCAGCCCGGTTTATTTCTAATGGGGCAAGAAGGTCTCGCCGCGCCCGCCAAAGCTTCGCTTTGAGCGATGCGGGCGGGTGCTACCGTTACACTATGGCCCGAAGCTACTATGTGTTTCACATGAAACGCTTGTTTCATGTGAAACACATTGCTTTTATGTCTCCAGCACAATATTCTCAATTCTCTTTATATACCCTATTTTTTTTGAACAATCCAGTGAAACAGATACGAGATCTATTTGAAAATCTGGAGTCTCGTCTCTAAACCTCTCGGAAATATAAGAATTTATAACCCTCGAAAGGCTTTTTTTCTTCTTTGACGTCATGTTCCACACAGGATCAAATATTTCACGAGTATCCACCGAGTCAGACTCTGTTTCACGTGAACCCTCCACACCCTGACGGGTGTGGCTTCCTTCAGATTCTTCGCGACCAGACTTCCATTCCTTCATAATCTCACCACGGCTGTGACTTCCTGGGTGGGAGGGTGAAACACTCTGATTGCTAGATTCTGAAGCAGTTTCCTGAAATTCATCTGTTTCATGTGAAACATGTGTCTTCCATGAACCACTATTTTCGAACTCATTCATTAAATATGCCCCCAAAAACAGACTTTTTACCTCAATGAAATAGATTTTTTCATATTTTGAGGCAACAATATCGATTTCTCCCCATTTTTTAAGATAATTCCGAGCATTTATCTTGTAACCACCGCTTTCCAAATAAGCAGCCACCAGATCTTCTGCTATATTACCGCGGTTGCGAGTAGGAGAATACATATCGTTGATTTATAGCGCTTTTCTATTGGACATCTGTCTTTAATCATGCATGGCATATGTCCAATAGAATGTCTTATATACTTTCCGCTTATGTCCTTTATAAATTTACACAGACATCAATCACATGATACTGCAAATCTTAACAATTTACAAAATGTATAATGTTGTTTGTCGTATTGCATCATTCATTGTATTATATAGAGAGTAGATATTTTCTGCCATCATGCGTGGATTCACATTAATAGAAATACTTATTGTAGTTGCAGGAATAACAATCCTTGCAAGCATTGTGCTTTTTCCGCTTGCTTCCTTTCGACGCACCGCGCAACTCTCTTCTGCAATAGAAGAAGGAGTGTCGCTTTTGGTTTCAGCGCGCTTGAAAACGCTTTCTTCCGAAGGAGCAACACAATACGGTGTCCATTTTGAAACAGTCAAAATGGTGTTTTTTGTGGGAACCACCTATATAACAGGAAATCCTCAAAATAGCGAGGTACTGATACCCAACGATGTAGAAATATCAACTATATCATTAAACGGCGGAGCGGTTGACGTTGTATTTAAGCGTCTTACGGGAGAAACAGATCAACACGGAACGGTACTATTTCGCCTTAAAAGCGATCCGAGTAATACAAAAACGTTGCGCATAGAGCAAACAGGGGCAGTACACGGCGCATGATATTTTCACGCAAAAAAATAATTATCTGCAACGCAAAGAACAGTCGGGGATTCGGCATTGTTGAAATTATTGTTGCTCTATCTGTCATGGTGCTGGCGCTCTCTGGAGTAGTGACCGCGGTGGGTTTATCCCTTCGTGCCGTAAAAGAAACGACCCGCAAAACGCAAGCGGCTTACTTATTAGAAGAAACATTGGAAGCGGTAAAACACTTGCGCGACCAAAGCTGGAATACACATATCACCTCTCTCACGATAAACACAGAGTACTACCTGGACTTTACCGGTGGGCACTGGGAAGTAATTACGGCCAGCGTGCCCGTCAGCGGCATTTTTACACGTTCCTTTCGTTTAGAAAACGTACTGCGAGACAGCAACGATGATATCGCAAGCACCGGCACACTGGACCCAGACACCAAAAAACTGATTGCCACCGTAACATGGACAACCCCAACGGTTACTGCAAGCGAAAGCGCTTCCACCTATATTACAAATTTGTTTGGCGATTAAATTTGCGTAACATGCCCCGACGAAACTCCCGCGGATATACGCTCATTGAAATGCTGATCTATGTTGGCTTATTTGCCTTCGTTTCCGTTGCTGTGGTAGGCGCCATACTCCAATTTTTTCTTGTGTTCGGCAAAGTCAGCTCGCGGCGCGCGACAGCGGCGCAAGCAACAATCGCGCTTGAGCGTATAATTCGTGAAGTACGGCTTGGCGAACACATTGATGATGCAAGTGTACTTGGCGTACACCCGGGAACTCTTACACTTGTTACCCTTGTCAATCCCAACGGAACGACAATCACCACACGCTCGTTTTTTCTTCAAGGCAATGATCTTATGCTGCAGCAAGGAATTGCTGCAGCAGCCCCCCTTACTACCGGTGTTAAAGTAACCAATCTTGTTTTTCACAACATCGGATTTCTAGGCGGGGGGCTTGTCTATTATGTACGGAAGTCAGGTAGCGACTCCAATGACTGCCTCTCGCCGGCAACCGCGTGCCTCACGATACAGGGCGCGGTGAATAAAAGTGACGATGATGCTACGGCAACAGGAGATATTATTTATGTGGGTGCTGGCACATACAACGAAACAGTAACACTTACGGTAAGCGGCGCTATTAACGATCCACTTTTTATTCTCGCAGATACCAACGGGAGCGAAACGGGGGATGCCGGCACCGTTACGGTAGACGGCGCAACGAATGGATTTGTGTTTCCATCTACAGGAAGCACTATTGGAATAGATAATGTTGTTATAGAAGGGTTTACCATTACTGGGTCGTCGTCGGGAATCTGGGCAGCGCATGGATCAGATTTCAATAAAATACGCAATAATATTATAACAGGGAATACCACAGGTATCACGCTTACTACCTCATGGGGGAACGGCAACTATGCGCATTCGCAGGGATGGATACTAGAAGGAAATACCATCACTATAAATACAAATGGTATTCACTTCGCCAACGGAATGTACACGAATACGATTGTTCAATACAACACTATGTACGGGAATACGCGAGGCATATACGCTACAGACGGCGGCAATGCGGGTTTTGGACCTGCAGACAATATGCTTATTCGTCATAATACGATCCACAGCAACACCGAAGATGGCATCTTGGGCCACACGTGGTTCGATGGTGTTATCGCCGACAATCATATTTATAACAATAGTAACCACGGTATCTATTATCCCTACCGATCAAATTCCTCTCTACAGCCCGTGACAATCAGAAACAATACTATAAACGATAACTTTGACCACGGCATTTTGTTTTATACCGGCATGGATGAGAACACGGTCATCGAAAATAATAGTGTCACGGATCAAGTTGTCGGCATCTCATCACGGCTGCCGTTTGGTCCGTTGCAATTGGGTAATTGTGCGGGAGTACCCATTCGGAACAATGATGTTTGGAACAATACATCAAATTATGCTGGCGGATGCTCCGATTTGACGGGTACTGATGGCAATATTTCGGTCAACCCATTGTATGTGGCTGCGCCAGCTACTGTACGACTCCAGGCGGTTGCCACGGGGCACGCCGCTGACTCTCCTGCAATCAACACAGGCTATGGCGATGTTTCAAACTCTGATTTATGGAAGCGTAGTACGCGCACAGATAACATTACAGATACCGGTATCGTAGACATGGGCTATCATTACGGCGTTGGTCCCACACCTACGCCTTCATCAAAATCACTTATCGGCCGCACGCGCGCGGTACGCGTGGAAATCACCATCGAAGCAGGGGGCGGCAAGTACGCAACAACGGAAACATTTTATGGAACCGCGGTATTACGAAGGAGTTATTAGAATCTTGAAACCTAAAACATGGAACTTGAAACTTACTTAAAAAAACAAAAAACATACCGAGGGGAGAATTTATTTCTTTTTCAAGTTTCAGGTTTCAAGTTTCAGGTTCCACGAAACACAGGCCAAGCCGCCATTACTGCCGTTCTTTTCTTTGTTTTTATTTCACTTGCTATTGTTTTTAGCATTACATCCATTGCGTACCGCGAAATACGCGACGCGCGCGTAACAATTGCCGCACACCGCAGTTATGCCGCGGCAGACGGGGGAGTGGAAGATGCTTACTATAGGGTAACGAAGGGAAAACAAATTTCAAGTACGGAAAACCTTACGATAGATGGCGTGCAAGTGATAACGACTATCACCGATGTTGGTCTCAATAAAAAAGATATCATTGCGACGGGAGACACCAATAACCACATTCGGAAGGCAAAATTAACGCTCAAAGAAGGTGCAACTGCTGTCAGTTTTAATTACGGTGTGCAGGTGGATGTGGGCGGGCTTGATATGAATAGTAACTCACAGGTCAATGGCAACGTATTTTCTAACGGCAACATAGAGGGAGGTACTGGCGCTGTGATAACGGGCGACGCATTTGTTGCTGCCGGCACATTGTCAAGCATTAACCAGTCGTGGACAATACAAAATACCGATGTTCTGTTTGGCACGCCGCAGGGCGCTGTTATTACCACTATTGATTCCGCGGGCAGTGTGGGGGATTATAATTCCATTGCGCTGGGTTCTGATAATCTCGCTCGCATAAGCTATATAGACGGCACCAATGATGATCTTAAGTTCGTACGTTGTACAAATGACGATTGCTCGTCAGCAGTTATCAATGTTGTGGATTCAGCTGGTTCTGTTGACGAAGTAACCTCGCTTGCTATGGGAACGGATGGCTTCGGACGCATTAGTTATTACCATGATGGCAACGATGATTTAAAATTCGCACAATGTACCAATGCGGATTGCTCAAGCCGCGTGCTTACAACTATTGATTCCGCAAGTAATGTGGGCGATTTCAGCGCGCTTGTTGTTGGTTCTGATGGATTCGCGCGTATTGCATATTGGTATGATACCGCGAGTGATGTTCGTTTCGCGCGCTGTACCAATGCGGATTGCTCGGGAAAGATTATTACCAATGTAGAAACGGCTGGTAATGTAGGTGAATATATAGATCTTGTTTTGGGAACAGATGGATTCGGGCGCATGAGCTATTATAATTCCTCAAACGGTGATCTTAAATTCGCGCGCTGCACCG
Source organism: Parcubacteria group bacterium Gr01-1014_29 (assembly GCA_007376195.1). Classification (GTDB taxonomy): domain Bacteria; phylum Patescibacteriota; class Minisyncoccia; order Ryanbacterales; family 2-02-FULL-48-12; genus VMFT01. The sequence goes on from VMFT01000017.1 coordinate 10,764, forward strand.
ATGCGGATTGCAGCACGCGTGTTATTACCTCCGTTGATACAAGTGGTACGGTAGGGCAATATACATCGCTTGCGTTAGGTTCCGATGGATTTGCACGGATTAGTTATTACGATTCGTCAAACGGTGATCTTAAATTCGCGCGCTGCACCAATGCTGATTGCACTGCCAAAACAACAAATACCGTGGACAACGCAAGCAGCGTAGGGAAGCCGAGCTCTCTGGTACTCGGACCCGATGGATTCGGACGCATGTCATCTTACGCTTCAGGCTTGGGGGATCTCCGCTATGTGCGTTGTACGGATGACGCCTGCACACCTCCGACTGTTTCGGTAGACATTGCGCAAAGTTTTACTCCTACCATCACTAATCGCATAACCCATGTGGGTGTTTTTGTACGTAAAGTGGGAAATCCCTCAAATGCCACCATACGAATTGTGCGCGATGTGAGCGGCTCCCCCAGCACTGTCCCCACTGATATTCTTGCGACCGGGGCGCTTATTGCATCTTCCATCGGGCCTTCCTATGGATGGCACACGGCGTATCTCACATCAACTCCCACACTTACCTCGGGCACGCTCTATTGGATTGTTATTGATGCCACTCCCGACAACGCCAATTATTTTTACTGGGGCGCGGATTCCGGCGCGGGATATGCATCCGGATCCGCAAAACGTACGCTTGATTGGGTGGTGGGTGGTTGGGTATCGCTTTCTTCCACGGATCTTGATTTTCGTGTATATATGGGGGGCGTTGATCATCATATTACGGATGTACGCGTTAATGGTAATGCGCGCGCCCATGAAATGACGAACGTGCAAGTGGGTGGCAATGCTGATGGATATACGTATACGAACAACACCGTAACGGGCAACGCGCATATGAACTCCCTTTCCAGTTGTACGGTAAACGGCAACGCAACATACAATACCATTTCAAGCTGTACGGTGGGCGGTACACAAACGACTCCCACGGTACCTCCTGGCGATCTTGCTCCTCAACCGCTTCCTATTACGCAAGCAGTGATAGATGCCTGGAAGGCTGCTGCGGAGGCCGGTGGTATAACTGCTGGTGATGTTGTGGTTAGTGGAACACAGACCATAGGTCCGCGAAAAATTACCGGGAAGCTTACGGTAACAAATGGGTCTACCCTCATGGTAAGCGGCACTCTTTGGGTAGTAGGAGATATTGTGTTTGATAATAACAGTATTATCCGGCTAAGTTCTGGATACGGTACGCTTTCGGGTGTTGTGATATCCGATTCAAAGATTGACGTAAAAAACAATGCCGCATTTTCGGGTTCGGGCAATCCAGCGAGTTTCATGATGTTGCTTGATGCAAAGGATTCGATAGGCGAAGAAACAATTAACGTAGACAATAACTCTACCGGAGTAATTTACTATGCAGGAAAAAGTTGGATTAAATTTTCCAACAATTCAGCTGCAAAAGAAGCAACAGCATACGGGATACGGCTAGACAACAACGCGGAAATAACTTACGACTCCGGCCTTGCAAACGCATCATTTTCTTCCAGCCCCGCCGGCGGGTGGAGCGTAGAATCATGGGTAGAAGTGGAGTAGATAATTTCAGATTTCTGATTTCAAATATGGATTTTATATGAAAGTCGTGGTTTAATATACGGTAGTTTTTCGGGCTGGCGTATGACGGTGGTACGCACGCTTCGGGTGCGTGTAGACTGGGTTCAACTCCCAGCAGCCCGACTTCATTTCAATTTGAAATCTGTCCCGGTGTAACCGGGATGACATTTGAAATTACTTCACCCAATGCCTCTTTTTTATGGTACCAACCTCTTGTTCTTCAAGCGCGATGGTTTTTTTCTTTGCGTCGGCCGCCAGTTTCTTTAACTCCTCATCACTCATGGCGCCCAACTCATTGACGCGCTTTTCCAATTTTTGTTTCTGATTGAGTGTGGGGTCATCAATCGCTTCCTCAAGAAGAATGTTCAGTAAAAATCCAACTTTCGGACCCGGTGGGATGCCGGTTATTTTCATAACATCGTCTCCCTTCAACCGAAGCATTTTTACTGAAACCGGATCGCGCGACAGCTTTTCCACCAAAAAACGAAAATGGCGAAGCTTGTATGGTTCGGCCTTCGGAACGCCGGAACCGATGCGGTCACAAATCCGCACGCGGATGAGATCTTCCATATCCTCCAAACCGACCTTTGCAATAAGTCGCCGCACCGACGACTCCGTTACTTCATCTACGTTGTAGTAAAACAGGTGATAACGCACAAGTTTTGATACTTTCTCCGTAAAATCTTTCGGGTATTTAAGGCGCCCCAGCATTTGCGTTGCCATCTTCGCGCCGACCACATCGTGCCCGTAAAACGTGGAGTCGGGGCCATCCCCGCTTTTGCAACGCGGTTTTGCGACATCGTGCAATAGGGCGGCTAAACGCACATCAAACGGCCACTTTTTCTCCGCGGCGTACTTCAACGCGTTTAGGTTGTGCTCCCATACGGTAAAGATATGATGCTTGTTTTGCCCTATGCCATATCCCTCCTCAAGCTCTTTCATGACATACGGCAAAAGTTGCAGCTCGCGAAGAATTTCAATGCCGCGCTCAGGCATATCGCTCATCACAAGTTTTGAGAACTCATCGCGGATGCGTTCTGCAGAAACTGCCTGCAGCAGGTTTGCGTGTTTTGCCATTGCGCGCGCGGTATGCGGCTCAATGTCAAAATCAAGCTGGGTGGCAATGCGCACCGCGCGCAACAGTCGCAACGCGTCTTCCTTGAAACGCTCTTCCGGATTGCCAACCGCCCGAATGAGTTTATCCTCGATATCTTTCTGTCCTCCAAATAAATCTACTACCTTGAAATCCGGCTTCTGGTGTCTGATCTCTGGTATCTGGAGTGCCATCGCATTTATTGTAAAATCGCGGCGTTTGAGATCTTGTTCAATAGTGCGCGCAAATTTAATGTTGTCGGGATGACGTCTGTCGGAATACACAGTCTCGGCGCGATACGGTGTAACTTCAATGTGCCGAAGCGACCCTTTCTTGCTTGTCGTTACTACCGTTACCGTGCCGAATTTGTTTTCGTAAAAACTATCGGGAAACAGGCGCTGGATGTCTTCGGGTCGGGCGTTGGTGGCAATGTCCCAATCAGCAGGAACTTTGCCCAACAGCATGTCTCGTACACATCCACCTACCGCGTACGCTTCAAAACCCGCCTCTATCAATCGGGACCCTATAGCTCCAACTTCTTTTGGTATTTCTCCGTGCTCCATGGCCTCATGGTAGCGGATGTCGGAGAAAAAGGCTATAATAAAAGAAATCTAACTACCTGAGGAGGTACGCCCCATGAAACAATGGTTTAACTGGATGGTGGTGGGCCTCGCGGTTTGCTTGACAATCGCCTCGTTGCTTTTTTTGCACACTCGCGAGCAACAAAAAAGAGCACAGCAGTTGCAAAACCAAGTAGCCCAAGCCCCCATTCCAAAAACAGCGGCCCCAACCCCGTTCAAAGAAACACCGAGCGGCTATCGCATCATTGCGATGATGCTTGGAGACTACAATTACAGCACCGCATGGTTGCTAATTCTCCCAAGACCGGACTTGTATCCCGACCAGGAATTTATAGCACCCATTACAAAACAAGAGTATTTTGGTCTTGTTATGGTTCGCTTTTTTGCGAAAAAAAACATGACTCCGCCGAACCTTCCCGACTCATTAAAACGTATTATGGAAAGCATGGAGGTGGAGCATGTTCTGGTGGATGCCGCCTCTGGTACCTGCGCGGCGCGCGCGTTTGTGCGTACAAAAGGTACTCTGCAAACATCACCGCAAGCATTGGAATCTGTGTGTCTGGAAAACGTGGAGATGTCTGCGTTGTATATCATGTTAAACCATCAGAAAAACAAAGAGGCGCCTCCCTTCTTTGCACGGGAGACACTCTTTAAAGCTATTGCGCAAAAAAAGGAACCAATGATACCAATCTGATACACCTACGCCCCACCTTTTGAAGGCGGGGCTTTTTATTTTGAATTGAAATACTTTGCGCGCCTATCAGGACTCGTCCCGTCATTCGACGGGACACCATGTCGAATGACATGGCGAACCTTTCTGGTACTCAGCGCTCTCGGAGGGATTCGGGGAGTCATCCGACTCCCCGCCCAGTCGAATGACTGGGCGAACCTTGGCGCGCCTATCAGGACTCGTCCCGTCATTCGACGGGACACCATGTCGAATGACATGGCGAACCTTTCTGGTACTCAGCGCTCTCGGAGGGATTCGAACCCCCAACAACAGCTTCGAAGGCTGCTGTGATATCCCCGCCCGCCCTCGCTGTGCCCCCAGACGGATTCGAACCATCATCCCTAGTTCCGAAGACTAGTACTCTATCCGTTGAGCTATGGGGGCTCGGGCACTGCGGGCAGGCATTTCACCACGAGAGCAAAAACATGTTCTACTTGATAAAGATAACACACCATTCTTTGCAGGTAAAAAATAAGTCCGCGTGCGATATGCTGCCATAGGCTTGCATTCGTACGCGGACTGGTCAACTGTTTAACCGAGTCTCTCGTTACATTCCACAATGAGCCACACAGAGCGCGTGGTCTCGATCTGCATCCGCCCCCCATATGGCACTGGGGGCAGACCGTTGCCAAAGTAGTCCCCCGTATTGAGCTCACCAAGCATAGTACCCCGCTGGTCGGCCCACCTCATTCTTGTATCTCTTGACTTGGTTACAACATCATACATCGCTTGTCCGCCCAGACACTTGGGCAGGTAGAAGTATGGCGTTACGGTTTTTGCGCTGTTCACTGGCGCAACCACTACGCGCAAGGTACCGACGCCTTCCTCCTCAATCTTGCGTACGAGAATCCACGGGTCACGCGGATTCTCTACGATCTCGAAGATGTCTTTCTCGCGACGTCTACGCGGCGGAGGTTGCGATGTGGCTGGAGAAGAAGCTGATGGCGCTTCGGCAATGACTTTTGCTTTACCACTGCCAAGCGTTGGGAAAAATGAAGATACCAAGATATATCCCGCCATAACAACAATCACCCCGCCAACTACCTTCGGCCACCATCCGCCTCCTTCACGCCAGATTGCATGTGCCATGGCGAGACCAGCTAGAGACACCACCACAAATCCATTCATTGGCTTGTTCTCGATTGGGATCAAGAACAATAGATACCCAAAGGCGATTGCAGACGCCACGATTGCGGCGGCAGACTTTAGATATGTTTGAATAGACTCAAGAACAATGCCTTTTTTCGGCCTCACCCCTAATACAAGGAACGCAAGGCCTATTGCAGCGCCACCAATTGGCAGACGCGCTAGCATAATAATTGCCAGGTAGACAGTCTCGAGCGCTGTGACAACAGAGACAAAACTTTGCTTCGCTTCGCCACCGAGCACAATCCCAATCACTATGCTCGCCGCAAGCAGCCCGAAAGCTATCGTGGCAATAATGATTAGATTGCGTATAAGTTTGTGATACTGAATTTCTGCAGTCTCACCAACTTCGCCAGCCACTAGCTCCAACTCACTTATTAGATTCCAAGCCATCGCCGTACCCTCCCTTCATTGCGTTTCTTCTCGTTGTGCGCCCGCAGAGTCTTTCGCAGACGCCGGATGTGCTTCACCGCCTTCTTCTCCGCGTCAGGATATTCATCCTGAACATACTCCCACGCCCCGGCAGCTTTTTTTAGGGTCTGCTCTCCATAGACGCGGGCCGGGCCCATAAGCGGGTCGTGCTTCAAGCGATCCATTGCCCGCTTGAATTCCTTCTCGTCAAGGTTCGCATAATAGAGAAGTTGTTTCACTGTCTCCTCTATATTGATCGATCCGTCTCCGTTTCGATGAATCCCATTGCCGAGACACGTCCCAAAATCATTCTCATGAACTTTACCTTGGTACAATTTCCTGTACCGCTCATCGAGAACAACTTTTGCTACATGACCAATCTTTCCATTCACCCCCGTCTTGATATAAAGCCGCGGGTAGGCAGCGGAAGGATGGGTATCCATGAAAGTTGCAAAAATAGAAAAGGTGAGCCGGTCAAGGTAAGAGAGAACAAATTCAAGATCCTCTCGCGGGTTGTTCGTTTGTCTCCGCTTGACAGCGTCCTTGATCTCTCCCGGAAGTGTATCTTTGAGAAAGTTTTTCACGAGGTCAACGACCGCGTGAAAGCCAAACAAATGCAATAGTCCTGCCATATCTTCCTCCTTTTTCAACGAAGCTCTATTTTGTATACATTATACATGAAAATATAAGAAAAGTCAAGGTTACGGGTTACGACATGCCGTGGATGCGCGCGCCTTTGAAAAACCCTTGCAAAATAATGTTATTTTTCCTTCCTCCGTACGCCGTGAAATGCTTGATGCACCTCGCGAAGCTGTCTGTCCGTAAGATGCGTATAGATCTGCGTGGTCGCCACGCTGGCGTGCCCCAGCATGATTTGCACTGAGCGGATATCCGCTCCGTTTACCAATAAATCCGTCGCGAACATGTGCCGCAGGGTGTGGGGCGTTATTTTTTTTGAGATGCCTGCCCGAAGAGCATACTGCTTCAAAATCCGCTGCATAGTGCGTGATGTAAGACGCGAGGGTTCTTTGATGGTTTTACCGCGCGGCACACTTACAAAAAGAGCGGGGGAGATGTCGCCCCGATGCTCAAGATACCGCCTCAACGCGCTTTTCGCGCGCTCGGATACAAATACCACGCGGATTTTGTCACCCTTGCCGCGCACGGAAAATTCATTTCTTTTCAGGTTGATGCTATCACGGTCAAGCGCGCAAAGTTCAGACACTCGCAGACCTGTTGAAAAAAGCAGCTCCAGTAGTGCGGCATCCCGCAGCGAAAAACGAGCATCTTCCTTCGCAGGGCCCGAATGCCTTGCGCCAAAAGGCAAGCTCGCGGGCGCCGCCAACAGCCGTTCTAGTTCATCGGTATCAATAAGATCAATATCCCGCGCGGAAGTTTTTGCAAGCTCAATAGTTTCAGCGCCCAGCGCCTGTATGCCGCGTTTGGCGAGATATTTCAGAAACCCACGTAACGCTATCAAGTAATAGTTTTGCGTACGCTTGTTAAGATTGTCGCGGTTGAGCGCCAGACGATACTTTCGCACAACCTCATCCGTTATATCAGCGGAGTCAGTTGCTTTGGAGAATGAACAAAAGCGCGCCAAATACCGCCGGTAATTATCTATCGTTTTCGGGCTTCGGCCCTTCTCAATTTCAAGATATTCAAGATATTCATTAACGAGTTTCATAGACATTTTTTATTCGTAAATTCGTAAGATATTCGTTATTCGTTGATTATATTGTACGACATAAAGCAAATGTTGCAAAAAAACCTTATCTATGTTATGCTAGTATCATGTTAACGGCAAAAGAAAAAACAGATATTATTTCTAAATTCCGGATTCACGATGAAGACACCGGCTCTTCTGACGTGCAAATTGCCGTCATTTCAGAAGAAATTGGCAGACTGGCTGGCCATTTAAAGAAACATCCCAAAGATAATCACTCGCGCCGCGGACTTTTGAAGATGGTTGCGCAGCGAAAAAGCTTACTGACATATCTCGCGCGCGAAGATGAAACTCGCTACCAAAAAATAATCAAGAAACTCGGCCTGAAAAAATAGGACCGAGCCGCATGGTATGGTATTAGACAAAAACCAAACACCTGAAGATGGAAACGTGCGCTATCCAGCACAACGCGTTGCGGTATTTATCGACGTACAAAACATGTACCACTCGGCGCGCAGTATTTACAACGCGCGGGTAAATTTTAAAGAAGTTCTTAATGAAGCGATAGCCGGAAGAAACCTCATACGCGCGTTCGCGTATGTGGTACGTACAAAAACCGGTGAAGAAAAATCATTTTTTGAGGCGCTGCAGAAGCAGGGCATTGAAATTCGCGTACGCGATCTTCAGGAATTTTACGGCGGCGCAAAAAAAGCCGACTGGGATGTTGGTATTGTTATTGACGCAATCCGCACATCCGAAATCGTGGATGCGCTGGTAATTGTAAGCGGCGACGGCGATTTTATACCTCTGTGCGAACACTTAAAAAGCCACGGACGTAGAGCGGAAGTAATGGCATTCGGCAAATCAACGTCATCCCGCCTGCGAGAAGTCGCAGATCAATTTATAGATTTAGCCCAAGACCCGCATCGGTTTCTTATTAGCATTAAAGGTTCAAAATGATAGCAGACAACTGACTAGACACTCGGTGTCTAGTCAGTTGTTATCAACTTCAATTTATAAAATATGGAGATAAAAAAATTTACGCTTCAGTTTGCTGGCCGCCCGCTCGTGGCGGAGTTTTCCCCGCTCGCCCAGCAGGCAAATGGATCAGTGTTGGTGCGGTACGGGGAGACGGTGGTGTTTGCGACGGCTGTCATGTCAAAAACAACGCGCGAAGGAGGAGATTTCTTTCCGCTCACGGTTGATTACGAAGAAAAATTTTACGCGGCGGGCAGAATTCTTGGCAGCCGATTCATGCGTAGAGAAGGGCGGCCATCGGAAGAAGCCATTCTTATATCGCGCGTTATTGACCGATCTTGCCGGCCGCTCTTCAATCACCGCATACGCAACGAAGTTCAAATAATCGTCATGACGCTTGCGATTGACGAAGAAAACGATCCGGATGTGCCAGCGGTAATCGCCGCGTCATTGGCTCTCGGCACATCAGACATTCCGTGGGGCGGCCCCGTAGGAGCTGTTCGCGCCATTCAAAACGGCGAACGTGTTATTTTAAATCCATCGTACGAAGAGCGTAAAAATGCCAAATTTGACACATTCTACACAGGCATCGCGGGACACCTCAATATGATAGAGGCAGAAGCGAAAGAAACGCCGGAAGAAACCCTGCTTTCCGCTTTTGACGAAGGCATGAAAGAAATCAATCAAGTTGTGGAGTTTCAAAAAAACATCATCAGCGAAATCGGCAAGGAAAAAACGGCATTTGAATTTCCAGAACCAACCCCTGAACTTCGCGCCGCGTTCAAGGAATATGAAACTAAGCTTGAAGATGCGATCTACGGCCCCGACAAACAAACACGCACAGACGACACCGCGGCTGTAAAGACAGATTGGATGCAATATGTTGCTGAAGCATTCCCAGACATGCCGCGCGCGGTTGCTGAACATCTGTTTGAAGATGCCACCAACGATATTGTGCACAAAAATATACTTGATGCGTCCGAGGGCCAGGAAAAACGTCCGGACGGGCGTAAAGTAAACGAACTGCGGCCGCTCTTTACAAACGCGCACATTCTTGACAGACATCACGGATCCGCGTTGTTCTTCCGGGGTGAGACACATATTCTTTCGGTAGCAACTCTCGGCGCGCCCAGCGATGTGCTGCTGATAGAGGGCATGGAAATTCGTGAAAAGCGCCATTTTATGCATCACTATAACTTTCCGCCGTTTTCGGTAGGGGAGACGCGCGCCATGCGCGGCCCCGGGCGGCGTGAAATAGGGCATGGAGCGCTTGCTGAAAAAGCGCTCCGCGCGGTCGTTCCGTCAAAAGATACCTTTCCGTATACCATTCGGCTTGTTTCGGAAACCCTTTCCTCAAACGGCTCTTCGTCCATGGGCTCAGTATGTGCCTCCAGTATTGCCATGATGGATGCCGGTATACCTATTACATCCGCAGTTGCGGGCTCATCTATGGGCCTTATGATGTACGCTGATCACGAGACGGGCGCGGTTAAAAAATATAAAGTGCTCACTGATATCCAAGGCGTGGAAGACCATCTGGGCGACATGGACTTTAAGGTTGCGGGCACGCGTAACGGCGTAACTGCCATTCAAATGGACGTTAAAGTTGATGGCGTAACGCTTGAAATCGTCAAAGACGCATTTGCCAGTGCGGCGAGTGCGCGCATGCAGATTCTCGATGCCATGGATACAGCCATTCGCGAGCCGCGATCGGAACTCTCGCCATACGCGCCGCGCATTGTCATACTTACCATCAATCCTGAAAAAATCCGCGACATCATTGGACCCGGCGGGAAAGTCATCAATGAGATCATCGCCCTTACCGATACGCAAATTGATATCGAGCAAGATGGCCACGTCTTCATTACGGGCATGAAACAAGAAAACGTCGCGAAAGCCCAGGAACTCATTGAAGAAATCACTCGTGAATACGAGCCGGGCCAACGCTTCACCGGCAAAGTAACACGCATATTCAACTTCGGCGCTATGGTAGAATTCGCGCCACAACAGGAAGGCCTTGTGCATATCTCGGAACTCGCGCCGTTTCGCGTAGAGACAGTAACAGATGTGGTAGACGTGGGAGACGTCGTGCCGGTTGAAATAATCAGTATAGACGAGATGGGCCGCATCAACCTTTCCATAAAACTTGTGGCCGCGCTTGAGCCAAAAAAGAAATCACAACCGGCACAGCACCATCGGGCAAGCCATGAACGCACTGGCGGACCGCATCACGACCGACGGCACTAGAGCCTATCTCAAAAATAACCGTATAAATAGAACATGTAGATTTTCAATTTACCTATTTCTCAACTACAATGGGGGTATGGACGAAAGTCAACAAAAAGCCGGTGAGAACCGGCCCCCTGGACAATTGCCTCCCGAGTATAAAAAACCGCTGCTGTCTCCGCCCGCGCCCGGCACAAGCGAGGATCTTCCTGGCATCCGCACCATGAAACACGATGCCACGCGCTATCTGAAAGATCGCAATATATCGTTCCTTGATCTCGTGGCAAAAGAACACACATACGCCCAGGAACATGCCAAAACGTTTGAGTATAACGAACGAGTGACAGAGAAAGTATGGTTCCGAAGCGTTGTTATTCTTGTCTCTCTTGTTTTTTTAGGCATTCTCGTATACACGGCGTATGTGTTTTTGCTTACGCGCGATACGCTGCCTACCACAGAAGCGCCGCCCGCGAGCGCGTTCATTACTGTTGAAGAGCGCGAGATCATTTCCATCCGCGAAAAAGACCGCGCCGGCTTACTGTCAAAACTGGAAGCGGCACGAAGAGACCGCTTGCCATCACGCTCCATAAAACATGTTGTTGTACGCATTGATTCGTTCGGCGGGGAGACGCGTTTTGCTTTTGCCCGTGACTTTTTTGAGACACTCGACTTCAAAACACCCCCCGGCTTTACTGAAAACATAAACGACAAATTTGATATTCTGATATACTACCGCCCAGATGGCGCTGATATCGCGCTTCTTATAAGCCCGAAAGATTACGAACGCGTATTCGCGCACATGCTGGCATGGGAGAGCACCGCACTTCTTGACTTCCGTCATCTTTATTTTGATAATGACATCTCGCAGCCGCTTCATCTGTTCAGCGACAAGATAGTGCGCAACATCGACACGCGCACCATTGCTCTCGAACAAAACCAAGAGTTCATATATGCGTTTTTTGCTCAGCGCCTGCTGGTAATCGCCACGTCAGAACAATTCCTCGAAGTGATTCTCGGACGGCTCTTTGCGGCACCACCAAGATAATCACACAACATGAAGCATGAAACAACTTGTTCCATGTTATGTGCTCCATGTTCCATGTCTTATAGTCTAGACAATTCATATAAACCAAAATATAATTGAAACCACCATGGACACCACAAAATTCAAATTAAAACTCGAAACCGAGCGCCAAAAACTCGAAGAAGAGCTTACGCGCGTCGGCCGGCGCAACCCATCGCGCCCGGACGACTGGGAGCCGCAATTTACGGCGCTAAACGAGCAAAGCTCGTCTCAAGACGAAATGGCTGACAAGTTCGAGGAGATGGAACAAACGCTTGCCATACAAACCACATATGAAAACCGCCTGCAGGAAGTAAACGCGGCATTGGAACGCGTTGAAAACGGCACCTATGGAAAATGTACCTGTGGCAAAGACATTCCCCTAGAGCGATTGGAAGCCGACCCCGCCGCAAGTTGCATGTGCGGAAGCTAGCTTTCATCCAAAAATGCGCAATGTGTGCAATGTCCGACTTTGCACATTTTTAGTCTAAAAGAACATCCTCAAGTATATCTTTCTCCTTAGCACCGCTTGTCTCTACGAACTGGCGATATTCCTCTTTGCTTTCAAATTGCTCGTGAATACTACTCGTGTTCAAAAGTTCTCCCCACCGATTGGTGCCTATAAAATCTTGGTAACTTGACCACGGATACAAATGCTCTTTGTTCTTCCATCTATGCAAATCTCGCGGGTTCCGGTGAATATAAGCAGAAAGGTGCAATAATTGTTCATTGTCTTCAATGTGTACAATTTTATACGGCCCCTGGAAAACGTGACCGGATTTTTCATGTTTCGTGTTTGTATACTTTGTGTATGCCAGCAACACCTTATGCATGTATCGAGCAATACCATTTTCTTCTTTCTCTCCTACAATAAGATGAAAATGATTTGACATAAGGGAAAAGCAAACCAAATCAACATATCGATCTTTAGCAACCTCATCAACAACACTCTTTTTAATCAATGGTGTGTTCGAAACTCGGTTTCGAACAATTGGATCAACATATCGTCGTATGTTGTCAAACGAAAGGAAAGATTGAAGACACATTATTAGAAAAATAAATCGCCCGTAATCCCAATCATCAAAAAATATAAGCTGCTTGTTATTTCCCCTATTAAATATATGATAATATTCACCGATTTCTGGACTTGTCTTTCTCATAGGGCAAACTATAACATATTCTGAAAATGTTCGAAACTCGGTTTTGAACATTTGAGAGTTGTGAAAATTTTGAAATAATGTTAGAAATCAAATATGTCATCTGTAAAACTACATTCGGCAGAGGTAGTCGGCATCGATGGGGAAATAATAGATGTTGAAATTGACCTTGCGCCGGGTCTTTTTTCGTTCTCCATTGTGGGACTTGCGGACAAAGCAGTGGATGAATCGCGTCACCGGATTGCGGCCGCCATAAAAAACTCAGGCGCGCGGCAACCCCAGAAAAAAAACAACCGCGTTACCGTCTCCCTTGCGCCGGCCGATCTCAAAAAAGAAGGGCCAGCGTTTGATCTCCCGATTGCGCTTGCCTACATGCTTGTCTCGGGACAGGCGAAATTCAACCCCGCGGGAAAAATATTTATCGGCGAACTCTCACTCGACGGCAGCCTGCGACCGGTACGCGGAACTTTATCGCTTGCGCTTGCCGCGAAAGAAGCCGGATTTTCTGAGATATATGTGCCTTGCGGTAACGGTACGGAGGCTGCGATTGCCGAGGGTATTGCCGTATACGAAATGCCGACGTTGCTCTCTACCGTGCATCATCTTGAAAATAAAGAACTGCAGAAACGCGTACCGTCTCCAGCGCTTGATACGCTTCATACACAGAGCGACATTCTCAATGACTTCACTCATGTACGCGGGCAGGAGAGCGCAAAACGCGCGCTTGAAATTGCGGCGGCCGGCGCGCACAATATTGTTCTTTCCGGCCCGCCCGGATCGGGAAAAACGCTTCTCTCGCGCGCGCTTCCTTCCATACTCCCGCCGCCAAGCAGGGAAGAGATTATTGAGATCACGAAAATTCACAGCGTTGCGGGCTCACTCCACGCAAAAAACGGTGTAGTAGCCGAACGCCCGTTTCGCAGTCCCCATCATACGGCATCTCATATCGCAATCGTGGGCGGCGGCACATTCCCACGGCCAGGGGAAATTACTCTCGCGCACCGCGGCGTTTTATTCATGGACGAATTTTCTGAGTTCGACAAACGCGTGCTTGAGGCGCTCCGCCAGCCGCTGGAAGACCGCGTTATTTCAGTATCGCGCGCGAAGGGCAGTATAACCTACCCCGCGAACATCCTTTTAGTAGGCGCTATGAACCCCTGTCCCTGCGGCAACCTTGGCAACCCCACAAAAGAATGTGTCTGTCCGCCGCATCATATTGAACGCTACGCGCGTAAAATTTCGGGGCCCATCGCCGACCGCATCGATCTGTGGGTGGATGTGGATCCGGTGGAACACGAAAAACTCTCCGCGCCATCGGGTGCTGCCGAACCGTCTTTGGCTGTGCGTGAGCGCGTTGTTGCGGCCCGCACCATGCAGCGACAACGCTTTTTGGGAACCAAGCTTTCTGCAAACAGCGAGATCGGCGCGCGCGATATAGACATGTACTGCCCACTCAACCCCGCCACGCGCAATACGCTCAACACTGCCGCGCGCGTATATAATTTGTCGGCGCGCGTATATCACCGCGCCATAAAAATAGCCCGCACGATTGCGGACTTGGAAGGAAGCGAACACATTGCAGAACGTCACATTTTAGAAGCAGTACAGTATCGGCCAAAGGTTAGAAATTAGGCACAAGGGATATTGAAAGGCATCCCGAATAGCTCCACAAAAACAACATAAAAGGTTCCTCACGCGTCCTTTTTTCCAAGTGCCATCACATTAAACGTCTTATGAAAAGGACCTGGTTTCCGTAAAAACCAGGTCCAACCCAAAGTCCATGATCTCTATCTACGCTTCCAAGAACAGTTCAAGCCGGAGGTACCCCGCTGCCAACTCTGCCACCGTCCGAGAAGTAAAAAAAACCGGACAGTCCTCCGTTACGCCACATACCCCGCAAGTGATCGGGGCAAAGTAACTACCACCGGATCCATCCTCTTCATCTTGGAAGTAAACATAAAACTCACCAAAACCGATTTCGTGACCATTCCGACACCAACCATATACCGCCGCCTCCTCAACACTAACTTTCTGTGAATTACGAAACTCCCTGAAAACTCCCAAATGAGCTACAATACAAAAAGCCGCACCTTGTTGAATCAGGTACGGCTTTTATCATGAAAA
>VMFT01000040.1 GCA_007376195.1 Parcubacteria group bacterium Gr01-1014_29
TCTACCAAGATGATCTTTTGTTTACCGCGCTTGAACTTGCCGGATACAACTGGGAGACGGTAGACAAATTTCGTAAGGCGGTTGGCAAAAAAATTCCGGCCGAGATGGCGCGTCAACACGAAATATTTGTGAAAGGCTGCCAGACGCACAGTGACATGTCAAAGGAAGAAGCCGAACACATATGGCAACTGTTTGAGCCATTCCAAGGATACGGCTTCAACAAAGCGCATGCCGCCTGCTACGGCCGCGTGGCCTACCAGACCGCCTACCTCAAAGCAAATTTCCCCGCCGAATACATGTGCGCGGTACTTACCGCTGAATCAGGAGATATAGAAAAGGTTGCGCTCATAATTGCCGAATGCGAACGAATGGAAATTCCAGTACTGCCCCCAGACATCAACACGTCGCGTAAAGATTTCACGCTTATAAAAGCAGAAACCGACAAAATCCGATTTGGCCTCTTTACCATAAAAAATCTTGGCACCAATACGGTTGATGCCTTACTTGCCGAACGCGATGCCAATGGGCCGTTTGTCTCTATCGCAAATTTACTTGAGCGCATGCCGTCGCGCGAGATAAATAAAAAATCGCTTGAGGCGCTTGCAAAATCCGGCACACTTGACGAAATTGCCGAACGAAACCAGATACTTCAAAGCATGGATGCCTTGTTGGAATATAACCATGAAACAGCTAGAGCGCGGGAACGAAACCAAGCGTCTTTGTTTGGTATGATGCAAGATATCCCTACTGCCTTATCTCTTCGTCTTCCCGAAGTTGTGCCCTCAAGCGCAACGGAACGTCTTGCGTGGGAAAAAGAATTGCTGGGGTTGTATGTCTCCGGCCATCCGCTTGATGCCTACCGCGCGAAGATTCCAAAAGCATGCTCAAAAATTTCTACCATCAAATCGTTCCGGCCGGGCGCGCTCGTAACAACCACAGGACTTATAATCAACGCAAAAAAAATCCTCACCAAAAAAGGCGAAGTTATGATGTTCCTTAAACTGCAGGATTTTACAGACGATATTGAAGCGGTGGTATTCCCCCACACACTCGAAAAATATGTTGCCGTGCTGCAACCGGAGACGTGCGTATTTATAAAAGGAAAGACCAGTGAGCGGAGTGGGGCAACGTCTATTTTAGTAGATCAGGTGAAAAAGCTTGAGGTATAAAGAAGCCCAGCTTTGAAAAACTGGGCTTAACGGAACTTTTGAGTTACTGATTTAACTCAACTTTGCTAGCAACTCACGCTGCTTTTTGAGCTGGTCCGCATCTAAATTTGTCAGCTCATATAATTGTCTAATTTTCTCCCCCAAAAAAGAAGACATCTTCACTCGATACCTATCATTCGGAAACTCCGCCATTGTCGTTCCTTTGTTTACTTCGACAACATAATACTTGCGGAGAAACAGTCCATGGGGAAATATTGAAAACGATAACTGTCGCTTTTCAGAAGAACTGTAAAAAAGAGAATCCGGTACACCATCAACTTCCACATGTGCGTTACCATTAATGAGATCGAGTGTGGCAGCACTAATAAGTTTTTCGAGAAGAGCACGATGTAGCATTTGAGCCTCCTTTGGAAAATTTATTCAAGTAAAGCATAATGTATCTATAGTGTCAAGTTTACGAAACACTTGGCAAAAACTTGAAATTCAGAACCTAAAGTATATAATCACAATATGAAAAAGAAAGCTACACCGAAGAAAAAAGGTATAAAGAATGTGCTTGAACCATCAAAAGAGCTTCCGCCAAACGACCATCGCGCGTTAGGGCAGTCCTTGGATTTGTTCTCTTTTCACGAAATTGCGCCCGGCGCGCCGTTTTGGCATCACAAGGGCATGATTGTATTTCGGGAACTGGAGCGTTACGCCCGAAAAGTAAACGACGAAAACGGATACCAGGAAATTTCCACTCCCATTCTTGTAAAAAAAGAGGTGTTTGAAAAGTCGGGCCATTGGGATTTCTATCGAGACAACATGTTTTGGTTTACGAATCCGCGAGATAAAAAAGAAACACTGATTGTAAAACCAATGAATTGCCCGGAGTCGACCTATATATATAACGCTGATGTGCGGAGCCATAAAGATTTACCTCTGCGCCTCGCGGAAATCGGGCGCCTCAACCGCAACGAATTGTCTGGCACGTTAGGCGGATTGTTTCGTGTGCGGCAAATAACCATGGACGACGCGCATATTTTTGTGCGCCCCGAACAGGTTGAAGAAGAGGTGGCTGCTGTTGTAAAAATAATCGAGCAGTTTTACGGTTCATTTGGATTTACACCCCGTTATGTGCTTGCTACGCGGCCTAAAAAAGCGCTCGGCGCAAAAAAGGTGTGGGACGTTGCGGAACACGCGCTTGAACAAGCGCTCAAAAAACAACACACCGCGTTTACCATAGACAAAGGTGAAGGCGCTTTTTATGGACCTAAAATTGAGGTACACATGGAAGATTCCCAGGGCCGCGATTGGCAAATGGGCACGGCACAGCTTGACCTTGTGATGCTGCCAAAACAATTTGACCTCTCTTATATAGATGAGGACGGGAAAAAACAGATGCCATGGGTAATTCATCGTGCCATATTCGGCTCATTTGAGCGATTTATTGGTATTCTTCTTGAACATTTTAACGGCGCGCTCCCTTTCTGGTTGAGCCCCGTGCAAGCACGGATTCTAACAATCAACGACAAAGTGCTGGATTACGCAAAAGAAGTGGAACAAGAACTCAAAAAAAGCGGTGTTCGGGTGGAAACTGATGATCGCAATGAATCACTCGGCAAAAAAATCCGCGAAGGTGAAATGCAAAAAATCCCCTATCTACTCGTGATTGGTGAAAAAGAAAAAAGCGCCCGAACACTCAATGTGCGCGTGCGCGGGAAAGGTGATGTGGGAGAAAAATCCATTACGACTTTTCTAGCAACTTTGAAATAATTTATTCCAAAGGAATAGGAACTCGTATTGTTGGTTAATAAAATGCCGGTACCAATCGACCATATCCATTATTGACCTCCAGTTCACTTTCTGAATTTCAATAAATAGTGTATCTTGCATGGGTATATTATGCAAGAGCGAATAAAACTTATAGCCGTAGTTGGCCCCACCGCATCCGGCAAGTCGGAACTTGCCGTTTTTTTGGCGCGGTATATCAAAAAAAGCAACCTTGGCGGCTATCAGGGGGCAGAAATAATATCTGCCGACTCCCGCCAAATATACAAATATCTGGATGTGGGCACAAACAAAGTCCCCGGTAAATGGCAAAAAAGAATATTCATGTATAAAAATATTCCACACTACTGTATTGATTTTGTACACCCAAAAAAGACATTCACGGCTGCAGAGTATAAAACATGTGCCGAACAGGCAATTTCAGAAATAGTGCAACGAGGTCATATACCCATACTTGTTGGCGGCACGGGGTTTTATATTCAAGCCGTTGTTGATGGGATCACATTGCCGGAAGTATCACCAAACCTCAAATTCCGTAAAAGACTTGAAAAAAAATCGGCAGAAGAATTATTTGTGATGCTCCAAAAACTCGATCCTAATCGGGCTGTTTCAATAGATGCAAAAAACCCGCGGCGGCTTATCCGAGCCATTGAAATAGCAACTGCTTTAGGAAAAGTTCCTGTTATCAAAAAACAATCTCCGTACGATGTACTGCTAATCGGTATTAAAAAGCCTGATACGGAGTTGAAAGCCGCGATTGCAGAACGTTCCAAAAAACAGATTCCCGGACTTATAAAAGAAATAAAACTCCTTCGCAAATTAAAAATCCCGCAAAAACGCATCCGCGAACTCGGGTTTGAATACCGCTTAGCGCTTGCACACTTGGAAGCCGAGCTTCCAAGTTTACTTGGACGTCCGGTTTCCAAGTTAGAACTTGCGCATATGCTGACAAGAGAAAACTGGCGTTATGTAAAGCGCCAAATGACCTGGTTCAAGAAAGACAAACGAATTTGTTTGATCACAACAAAAAAAGATGCTGAACGATTAGTTCGCACCTTTCTAAAAAATTAGACTGCTAGCTGTGGTTAGCCGTTTCGATAGAAGAGCTCAAAACTTTGCCAATTATGGCCGATCGTGTCTAGGGGTTTGTATCAAATGGGCTTTCAACAACTTATATTCCCACCGAACACAGCTAGCAGTGTTAAGTTTATTCTATAACATAAAACAAAAAAGAAAAGAGGGCATCCGTGAAAGGATGCTCCCGGCGCCTAGTCATATTGCGCATCTGGGCCGTCGGCTAGGCTCGACGACCCGCGCTTTAGTGGATTTAGTTCCACTATACTCCTCCCAATAATCCTGTCAAGAGTTCCCGTACTACCTCTGGATTCGCAGCTCCCTTGGTCTCTTTCATCACTTTCCCTACTAAAACCTGTAACGTCGCTTCTTTCCCTGCCTTATAGTCTTCCACTGGCTTTTTATTTTCCTGTATGATCTTTTTTACCACCTCCTCGAGCGCACCTGCATCGCTTACTTGCGAAAGTCCTTGATCGCGCACAATATCAGAAGGATCGGAGCCATCTGCAAACATGCGAGCGAGTACATCTTTAGCGGCTCGCGAAGAAAGCTCGTTTGTATGAATCATCTTTACCAGTTCCGCCAAATTTTCCGGCGTGATGCGTATGTCTTTGATAGAAGCATCCTTTGCAATCAGAAGTGCTTGCAAATCAGAAGACATATAGTTTGCCATTAGTTGAACCGGCGTACTTGGACGTCCGGTTTCCAAGTTGGAGTTAGAAACCCACTCAAGCAATTCTGAAGCCGCCTTTTCAAAATAATCCGCAAAGTGTTTGTCTGCCACAAAAAATTCAGTCATTTTTTCTGATAAACCATATTGCTTGCTAAATCGTGTGCGTTTTGCAGAGGGCAACTCTGGAAGAGCGCTACGCATGGCTTCAATATCAAATCCTTCTTCTTTCGTAAGATGAAGCGGCGGCAGATCGGGCTCCGGGAAATATCGGTAATCATGCGCTGATTCCTTAAGGCGTTGAGAAATCGTAATTTCGTTTATATCATCCCATCCG
>VMFT01000041.1 GCA_007376195.1 Parcubacteria group bacterium Gr01-1014_29
TTTGGGAGGCGTGTTTCTTGCTGGGCTTGCCGGAGGAGATAGTTCTTTATGGAGTTTGCTGTTTTTTGCTGTGGGAGGATGCATTCTCTTTTTTGATCTTCGGCGCATAGGCACGATAAATTTTATTCTCACGTTTGTTCTTATCGGCGTTATTGTGTTTCTTTCAGCGCTTCTGATGCCGCATGTCGAGTTTGCGCGCATACCCCTTGTTCGTACCAGCGAGTGGTTTTTGCCCTATGGCGTATTTTTGTTTGCTTTTGCCGGCGCATCGGTCATTCCGGATGTGGCGGATGTTTTTCGGCATCGGAGTGAGAAGTTATTTCGCCGCATTGTAGTTCTCTCAACGCTTATTCCGCTTGCGCTCTATGCTCTTTTTATCGTATCGGTGGTGGGAGTAATGGGGGAAGAGACAACCCGAGAGGCAATTTTCGGTCTGGAGCGGTTTGTCGGCTCATGGGCGATTGTCCTTGGATCTATCATGGGGCTTCTTGCGGTTTTTACGTCATACCTGGCACTGGGGGCAGATCTCAAAAATATGTTTATATATGACTATTCTTGGCGTCCGGTTTTGGCGTGGGGAATTACTGCTGCCGTGCCGTTTATGCTCTATTTTGCTGGCATTACCGATTTTGTATCTATCATCGGCGTTGTGGGAGCGGTAGCGGTTGGAATTGACGGCATACTCATTCTTGCAACCGCGCTCAAAACCTGCCGCACAGGTTCGCGCTGTGTCATAGGGAGCGTTTCGTTTCATCCGATATTTCCCTTGATACTTATTGCGGCACTTTCTTTAGGGGTGGCGTATGAAATATTGTTGTTTATCCACAGAACTATCTGATTTAAATATTCCATCTAGCAATGACCCTCGCAAGTAAATCCTAAAGAAAAAAAAGCTAAAATGGCTTAACAAAAATACGCGATCGCGCAACTTTGTTAAAATTACTTTCCTACCAACTCGGTTATCTGTTTAAAAACTGTTGGGTTGTGTTCTGCAAGAGCCGCCAGGATTTTGCGGTCAAGTTCAATGTGTTTTAGCTTAAGCGCGTTGATTAGCTTACTATATGTAATGCCTTCCATACGCGCGCCCGCGTTTATTTTTACGTTCCAAAGTTTGCGCCGCACACGCTTTTTCTTGCGGTTGTCATTGAATCGATGAAGTCCCGCATGCAAAAGAGCCTCGCGGGCTTGCCGTTCTTTCGATTTCCTGCCCCAGCGAAAGCCCTTTGTCTGTTTCAGGACGTTTCTCCGGCGTTTTGTTGATATGGTGCCTCGTTTAACGCGGGTCATACTATAATTTAATTGTTTGGTAAATACTTATTCACTATCTGTTTTCCGAACGGTTCTGACACATCTCCCCATCCTTTCTGGGAAAGCTGGCGGACTCTGCGCGCTTTCGCGCTGAAATGGTTTTTGCCCGGATGGCGTTGCAGCACCTTTCCGGTTACAGTGACTTTCAATCGTTTTGTTACTGATTTGTTTGTTTTCGCCATATGCCAAAAATTAAGGAGTGTAAGCGACTATAATTTTTTGAGCATCCCGTCGGTAGGCGGGATACCTAATAAGGAGCGTTAGCGACTATATTTTTTGAGCGTCCTGCGAAGCTCCGAAGGAGCGAAGTAGGATTTCTTATTTCTTTTCCCGTTCCAGTACCAGCATCAGTCCCCGCGGGCCCTTTTTTGGTTCGGCAACTTTACGGTAGGGTACCGTAATGACGTTGAGGAATGTTTGCAGGCGGCCTGCGATAAAGTTTCTATCCAAGTATTTCGCGCGTCCCTTGAGGATAAAATCAATCTGCACGCGGCCGGCTTCTTCCAGCAGCTCATTTGCCTTTTTTGCCCGGAGCTCCATGTCGTGTCTCGAGGCATTAAATCCAACGCGTACCGCTTTAAGCTCGACACTCTTTTGCTTTTTTGCCGACTCGCGCGCTTCCCGTTCTTTCTGATACTGGAATTTGCCGTAGTCCATAATACGTACTACAGGTGGCACTGCTTTGGGGGAAATTTCTATTAGGTCGAGCTCTGCTTCCTGGGCTTTTTGGCGCGCTTCCTCGATTTTCATCACGCCCAGATTTGTGCCGCCACTATCTATCACGCGGACTTCGGCTGCGCGTATTTGGTTGTTGATGCGGGAGTGTTGGATAGAAATAAAAATAAATTTTTAATTTGGTAGTCCCGGTTACACCGGGACACTCAATTTTGCAATCCCGCCGGAGGCGGGGCAAAATTGGTGGAAGCGGGGAGAATCGAACTCCCGTCCAAGCGTTTCCGGCAAAACGTTGACAAGTTTAAAACATACTCCTTTGTTTAACAAAGAGGCCGGAGTTGCCTTCTTTGCGAGCCCGATAGTATATCACCGGCTCTGTGCCACACGGGCGTAAGCGCGGCCGATGCCCCGGCGCGTCTGCTAAAGAGCACACAGCGCTGATCGGGGAAGCGTCTTTACGCTACTGCCAAAGCAGGAGCGCGGAACGCTTTTGCGAATAAGTTTGCACTTATCCTTGTGGTGTTTTACGAGAGAACCGTCTCGGCTTGAGGTTTTGCTTTCAATCGCCTGTCGAAGCCTTATGCGCTCCCTTTCAATGTGCGGTCAATACTCCGTTTGCTCTCTCGAGCTTTTATGGTTTGGCGCTTGTCGGTTTTTTTCTTTCCGCGGCCAAGACCCAACCGGAGTTTTACAAGACCGTGTTTAGTATACACCCCGAGAGGCACTATCGTCAAGCCCTTCTGGGCAGTTTTACCTATCAGATGTTTTATTTCGTCCCGCGTGAGAAGGACTTTACGCGTACGGTCCGCGTCGTATCCCGCCGGCATGTTTGCCTCCTGCCAGGGAGGTATATGCATGCCTACTATATATGCTTCGTTTCCGCGGATAATAACATGCGCCCCGGGTATGCCTGCCCGGCCGGCTTTGACAGATTTTACCTCATGCCCGACCAATACCAAACCCGCCTCGAATGTTTCCAGGATTTCATAGTCAAAATGGGCTCGTTTGTTTTGGGCAAGTACCGGCACAGGGACATTATAACACAATTTTCGCCTTTTTCTTTTTTTGTCTTGTTGCGGTAGACTTGTTTTATGACACTTCGCGACTCATTATATGAAAAAATCTCACAAGTGATTGCAGAACTCGCGGGTAGCTTGGGGGTACCCGATTTTTCTGTGGAAGTTCCCGAAAGTATTGAATATGGTGACTATGCCACCAACGTGGCGTTGATGCTTGCAAAATCTCTTGGACGTTCACCCATGGACATTGCCGAAGAGCTTGCAAAAAAATTGACGGACGAACGCTGGGAAATTTCTGTTGCTCCGCCCGGGTTTTTGAATTTCCGGTTTGCTTCAACAATTCGCGCTGCTCACATCGGCACAATTATAGAAATGCAAGATCAATATGGCGCCAATGAATTACTGAAAGGCAAAAAGGTGATCGTTGAATACACTGATCCAAATCCATTCAAAGAATTTCATATCGGACATCTCATGTCGAACACAATCGGAGAATCCATTTCGCGTGTAGTGGAATTTAGTGGCGCGGAAGTAAAACGCGCAAATTATCAGGGTGATGTAGGTCTTCATGTTGCAAAAGCGGTGTGGGCTATATTAAACAAAACAAGTTTAAATTTTAAAAAACAAGTTGAACGAATGAATACTGACAAGGAGAAGGCTGCATATTTTGGTCTCATGTATGCGATGGGGGCAAAAGCATCTGAATCTGATGAACAGACACAAAAAGAAGTGAAAGAAATCAACAAAAAGATTTTCGACCGATCCGATCCATATATCAATGAAGTATACGATGAAGGACGAAAGTCGAGTCTTGCATATTTCGAAGAAATTTATAAGCTTCTTGGCACAAAGTTTGATTTTAGTTTTTTTGAGAGCAAGACAGGAGAAAAAGGAAAAGAACTTGTATCTGAAGGATTACAAAAAGGTGTTTTTGAACAAAGCGACAATGCGATTGTTTTTCGAGGCGAGAAAGTAGGGCTTCATACGCGCGTATTTATAAATTCAGCCGGCCTCCCAACCTATGAAGCAAAGGAACTAGGCCTTGCAGTTGAAAAATATGAACTCTATCCATACGATCTTGCATTGGTAGTTACTGGTAATGAAATAAGGGAGTACTTTAAAGTTGTACGAGCAGTATTGCAACAACTCCGCCCACAGTTGGCAGAAAATCTCGTACACATACCACATGGCATGTTGCGCCTGAAAAGCGGCAAAATGTCTTCGCGCACCGGAGATGTTATGAGGGCCGAGGATCTGTTGGTATATGCTCGTGTTGAGCTGGTGAGTCGAATTCACGAAATTATGAGTGGTGAGAAAGATATGTGGCGGGCTGAAAATCAAAAAACAGTGGAACAAGTTGCGCTAGGCGCTATAAAATACTCCATTTTGCGTCAATCTGCTGGCAAGGATATTATTTTTGATTTTGAAACCTCACTTTCTTTTTATGGTGATTCCGGACCATATCTTCAATATACCTATGCACGGGCGCGGTCTGTATTGCGAAAGTCAGACACGAAAGGTGATCCTACATCTCGTAATAAGACAATACATGAGGACTCTGTTGCACTAGAGCGGTATCTGCTTTATTTTCCCGATGCAGTTGCAGAAGCGTTGCGTACATATAATCCGCATCATATTGCCAACTACTTGTTTCATTTGTCGCAGAAGTTTAACTCATTTTATGCGCATGAAAAAATAATTGGTTCAGAACGTATGCTGTATTCACTGGCAGTGACAGAAGCGGTTGCCATTACTCTCAAAAACGGTCTCAATCTCCTTGGCATTGAGACACCCGAGGAAATGTGACTCTGGAAGCTAGAAACCGGAAACTGGAGGCTGGAAGTTGCCGTATCTGCGGGTGATGAAGGACGGGGGATTTATCCACAAGTCGTGCAGTTTTGTGGCGTGTTGAATGATAGTATCATAAAAACATGGATGCACAGGAATTTAGCGCGACATCTCGCACAACCAGTCTCTTTCTCCTAGCATTTATCGCGCTTGTGTTCTCTT
>VMFT01000018.1 GCA_007376195.1 Parcubacteria group bacterium Gr01-1014_29
AATAACAAGAAAAAAATGAGAAAAACCTTATTGGTGCGTGGAATTCCTTTGGCCCAAATTACATTATTTATACTTTCTGTGGCTACGATTTGGTTAAGCATACTTTCACTATAACACAAAAAATAAATCACCACTATCAAACAGCAAAGCGGTCTGGACTTCCAGGCCACTTTGTCGCCTTGTATCGGTTTTCCGAGGTATCTCGGTCACTCGATAAAAAAGTTATTTGGCGGAGGCGGAAGGATTCGAACCTTCGAGGGGATTACTCCCCTAACATCTTAGCAGGATGCTGCCTTAAGCCACTCGGCCACGCCTCCATATACCCTCAACAAAGTCTCGGGCAAAAAACTGTTGAGGCGTGTCCGCCCGGGAAATCGTTTGATTTCCCATGAAAAGCTGCACTTGCTCGCTTTTCATCCACGCCTCCGTATATTCTTCTCCAAAATCCGCTTTTACCCTATCATACTATCCCTGTACTATACAGTCTTGTGTTGCTAAAATAAAATTGCTACTATGTCTTACGTTCTTAACTTAAAAAACACACAAGAGCCGGTAAAAGCGCGCGAACAAAAACCGCACGATGACCCGCAAGCCGCTGCCCAGAATATCCGTCCCGCCGCGAACAAGCCGCAGCTGCCGGCAACGATATCCTGGCAAGCGCCCGAGTACACGCAGTATAAAAGATCGCCGGATTGGTACTGGTCGGTAGGCATTCTTACGATCGGCATATTCATAACGGCGCTGGTGTTCCACAATATCCTCTTTGCCATATTTATTTTGTTGGCCGGGTTTACGATAGCGCTTTACGGCGCGCGCCCCGCGCGCGTTGTAACGTTTACGCTTTTGGGCGAAGGCATTCGCATCCAAGACCGCGTGTATCCGTATGAAATGCTCAAGTCATTCTGGATTTTCTACCACCCGCCGAATATAAAAGAAATCAGCGTTGAGTCGCACAAATTTATCATGCCGCACATTAAAATCCCCTTGGGAGACACAAACCCCGTTACAGTCCGAGCATACTTGCAGCAATTTATGCCAGAGCGCCCACAGGAAGAATCGCTTATTGATATCACGGCACGATATTTGGGGTTTTGAGGAGAGTAATTTTTTAGAACGTACCGTTTATTACAACATAACGCCCATGGCCCCGTCGTTCAACGGATAGGACACAAGATTGCGGATCTTGAAACAGAGGTTCGATTCCTCTCGGGGTCACCAATCAGAAAACGGCAAGTCAGAGAAACTTACGAACTTATTGAACAGAAAACACCAGTCTTGTATAATAACTTTATGAAAAAAGCTAAGAAGCAGTCTGAAAAAACATCCAATATTGTTGCCTTAGAATTGAGGCGGCTTGGCGTTATTATAGAGCATGTTGACGGCACAGTTTCGCTTGTTGTGGAGCAATACGGAGATACTAAGAAAACCTTAGATAACCACAGCAAGATATTGGATAGCCACACTGAAATGATTGGTTCTATAAAAATGGATATTGAAGTAATTAAAGCAGATATTACTTTCATTAAAGGGGGTCTTAAAAGAAAAGTTGACACCGAGGAGTTTTCGATTCTTGAAAGACGGGTTGCTTTACTTGAGAAGCACCGATAAAAACCGCCGAGCCATAAACATAAAGTCGAAAATTATTTTAATCATTAACTTATAAATACTATGTCTATCGAACGCGGCCCATCTCAACAAGAGAGTCAAGAAAATCTTCCTTCGGATATTGATATTTATGTTGTGGAAGAAACTAAGACGCATAAAGATAATGTTACCGAGCAGGGTTTTGGTTACAGCACACCATTAGAATCTCCTCAAAAATCATCTCGTTTTGTTTGGGAAGGAAAACTTCAATCAACGGAACTTGAGCGTAAATATCCGCAAAAGTTCTTATTCATTAAAGTTTGAGCCATCAGAAGAAGTAATTAGAAAATTCAAAGAGCAACACGGCGAAAACGCAACGATCAGAGGATTAAGCCCGGAAGAACAGAAAAGATTTATGGACGCTTTTCGTAAGGCCAACGAAGAAGCTACAAAGAAGAAATAAATCTTTGTCATAGATTTTTCGGATGGCAAAGCAAAGAAAAATATACTTCTTGTGTTATCCATCACAATCGGGCATGTTTGACGTATGCTTTTGAATTACGAAATCCCTCCCAACCTCCCTTTTCCAAAGGGAGGAACGCATGTCCCCCTTTAGAAAAGGGGGATGAAGGGGGATTTTTATAAGAGTTTCGTAATTCAAAGGTATGCATATTCTTGACCTGCCACTGAACGATGTTATTAGGTTGAAAGCACATCACAAACTTGCTCTTGATACCGCGGGGCTTCGCACCGTGCGGCATTTTTTACTGTTGCTTCCCGCAACATACGTCGATCCGTCCTCACCGGATACCATCGATACGCTGCAGCCCGGTACGCACGCATCGGTCCGCGGCATCATTCAAAGCATTGCGGTAAAAAAAATGTTCACGCAGCGCACTCCTTTCACCGAAGCTATTATTTTTGACGGTTTCGCTTCCATACGCGCCATATGGTTTACACGCCTCGCGGCATCGCGATTTGACAAAGGAGACGCCGTATATGTAACCGGTAAAGTGCACAAAAACAAGCGAGGGCTTTTTTTTGCAAACCCCGTCATGGAAAAAATAGGCAAAGGAGAAACCGCGCTGGAGCAAATAGAATCCTCTGCTGTTCCCCTGCCAATCTATCCTAGAATACGCGGTATTGCGCCCTACACACTTGCTGACTGGCGCGAACAAATTCTCCATTCCCTGCCGCAAACTATCTCGGATCCCCTGCCTGCCCATTTGCGAAAAAAATTTAACCTGCCTTCTTTTGAACAAGCGCTGCGATACGTTCATGCCCCACCCACTCTCGCGTGGGCATCCGCCGCGCGCAAACGCTTCGCGTTTGAAGAACTATTTTGCATACAGCTTACCCGCATGCGCGAGAAAAAAATCCGCGAAAAAGAACCTTCATTCATTGTAGTAACTCCCCAAAAACACATTTCAGAACTTATAAGCCGTCTTCCGTTTCCTCTGACGTCCGCCCAAAAAAAAGCTTCTCTTGAGATACTTGCGGATATGGAGCGCCCTCATCCCATGGCGCGGCTTTTAGAAGGCGATGTGGGGTCTGGAAAAACATTGGTAGCCGTCATCGCCGCGCTCGCGGTACAGCACGCTGGGTTTCAGGCTGCATACATGGCGCCTACGGAAATTCTGGCGCGCCAGCATTTCGCGGAATTTTGCAAACACCTGGCTCATTTCAACGCCTCCATGGGGCTTTTGACAGCTTCCGAATGCAGAAAGTTTCCATCAAAGCTTGAGCCATCAGGTTCAACGCATGTTTCGCGTTCTCAACTTGCTTTGTGGGCAAAAGATGGCGTTATAGACATTCTGATAGGCACCCACGCGCTTATCCAAAAAAATATCGCTTTTAAAAACCTCGCGCTGGTAATTGTAGACGAACAGCACCGTTTTGGAATAGTGCAGAGAGCTGCGTTAACTACCCGCGGAACGTCTGCGCCTACGCCCCACTTACTTTCTATGACCGCAACCCCCATCCCTCGCACGCTCGCGCTTACCATGTACGGAGACCTCAACCTTTCGCTTCTGGATGAGATGCCACCAGGACGCGTAAAGCCGCTCACGCATATCGTTCCTCCCCACAAACACACAGACGCCTACGAGTTTATCCGCAAAAATATCACGGCGGGCGGACAAGCGTTTGTTATTTGTCCGCGCATAGAAGAAACCAACAACGCTGCCGGGGAACGTGAGGAAGAACCGAGTGCGCAGAAAAAAGCCGCACTTGAGATGAAATCCGTCAAAAAGGAATATACGAGACTGTCGGAAGAAGTGTTTCCCGACCTTACCGTAGAGATGCTGCATGGAAAATTAAAACCGAAAGAGAAAGAAACCGCTATCCAAAATTTCCGCGACAAAAAAACGGATATTCTTGTCTCCACATCTGTAATTGAAGTCGGTATGGATATTCCCAACGCATCTATTATGATGATTGAGGGCGCGGACCGGTTTGGTTTGGCATCTCTTCACCAGTTCCGCGGACGCGTAGGAAGAGCCGGACAACAGGCGTATTGCTTTCTTTTTACCGAATCAAAAAACAAAAAAACGCACGACCGCCTCACTGCGCTGGTAAAAGCAAAAAACGGCTTTGAGCTTGCCGAATACGACTTGGCGCTCCGCGGCGCGGGAGAACTTTCGGGTTTGGCCCAATGGGGAGTTTCGGACATAGCCATGGACGCGCTCAAAAACCTCAAAATGGTAGAAGCAGCACGCCTTGAGGCGCGAAAACTTGTAGAAGAAGATAGTGAATTGCAAAACTATCCTGACTTGAAAGAGCGAGTAGAACAATTGGAGAAAAAAGGGCTACACCTTGAATAAATCAACGAATAACGAATCTATTACGAATTTTCGAATATAAAACGATGCCCATTCGTAAATTCGTTTTTAGATTCGTTATTCGTTGATTATTGTTATTCGTTGATTATTTTTCTGTATTTCGGTGTTACCCAAAACCCGAGCCTAAACCTCCCGCCGAGCGCGAGGCGCGTTTGGGCCTCCAGACCCGGAAACGCGCCGAACACAATGATGGTAACCGGAATCAACAGCCACTGAAATACCATGCCAATGCTTCGTGACACGCCGTAGCGGCACGGACGCGGCGGCAGAAGCGCTGTTGAAATTATCGCCGATCCGATGAGTCCCGTCATAGCTATTATCATGAGGGTACGGGTCAAACGCGGAAGATTGTACGAAAGCAGTGTTGTGTTAAAAGCCGTACCGCCGAGCATAAGCGGCAGCCAACCCAGCATAAAAATCAAAAGCGGGTTTGTGGCAAGGCTCCAAAATCCTTCCAGTTGTGTTGCAACATAGTAAAGCTTTGTGCGAGCAGGAATTGATTTATTTTTTGTAAATCCAAAAAGCACGTATGCAATGTTTTCCACGCCCCAGGTCCATCTCCGCTGTTGTTTGTATACCTGCACAAGCGTTTTTCTGAAATTCTGCCCTATGTTCGCATCGAGCGAGACGGGATAGGACAGCGGAACAACGCGGTAGTCTCCGTTGTAATACAAGAGATGGTTCCAGAAAATGCGCGAGTCTTCTGATACGATATTTTTCTGCCAGTACCCGACATCTTCAAGCGACTGCAAACTCATCGAGTGCGAAGAAAACGTAGTTAGTCGCTCGGGGCGCTCCTGCTGCATCATCTGCCAGAATGTGCCGCTTGTTGCTACTACGCGGCTTGCCGCGGGCGCGTCCCAAATATTGTTGTTATACACCGGCACCGGCTGAAACGATGAGCGGTGCGGTTTTTCGGCCGTCAAAAAATGATACGTTAAGCAAAGAAAATACTGCGGATACACGCGCGTGTCGCTGTCAAACGCGGATACAAGAACGTGTTCGTGCCCGATACCGCGCATATCAACCAACAACCGCACCGCCTCCCGTGCCGCATACGCAATGTTTGACCCTTTGCCCGGGAGCTCTCCGGGAAGATTCGCGGGATGCATTGTTACGAGAACCCCCCCGAAAGAAGTCTCGAATTCTTCTTTCATCCGCGCGGCGATGCGGGCCGCTTCCTCGCCAGCCCGCGCTTCTACAGCCAGAACCACCAACATGCGTCCACTCGGCCAGCGCGCGTCTTTGAGCGCTTGCAATGTGCCGCGGACAATATCCTCATCTTCTTCATAAAACGGCAGCAAGACCAGCTGCCAGACATGAGCAGTTTGTAGTTCTTGCAACTTCGCTTCCCAATCTGTCGCCAGGTGTTCCCTGAGGCGCCGATAATTTACGCGAAGATGCAGTGAAAGAAAAACTGTCTTTATCAGCCAATAGAGATCAAACACTATAATAAACACCGCCGCCCACACGGGTACGCGCCAGCTTGCAAGCACAACGCCGATCAGCGTGCTCCATGAAAGAAAACCCGGCAGCACCTCAAAAAACCGATAGAGCCGCCTGTCAGCCCCCGCAAGGTCGGCTGAACTCCCGACATGAAGATATTGGCCTGTCCACATGTGCCTTTTATATCACACCGCAAGCAGTAACATAACACTTAAGTATTGTTGCGAAAAAAATCCGTATGCCTTGGGCATACGGAGGTTAACTAAATTAATTGCAACTGTGGGAACTCAATAATCCCATTCTTCTCTAACTCTTCCGGTAAACAGGTAAGAGTAAACCTATCGTACCATTTAAAGTTGGCGCGTCTGCAAAAAACATCAAGAAAAGAAATATCGGCCAATTTCAAACCGCAATAAAACACGGAGTCACGCCGAAAATGATGCTCTAACAAGAAAATGCGATCCGCAAAAGACGCGCCATAATGATAAAAAAGTATGAGCTTGCCGGTTTTTTGATACCCTTCAACTCCCGTCCATGTTCCCCAATTATCTTGAGGGTCGATCGGCGCTTGTTTTACAAGTCTGATAAGATATGGAAATAAAAACTGCAAGTGGTCTTGAGGTCCTTCTATATACAGGCACGTTTCCGACGGCGCCTCGACCGGTGAAATAACCGAGAGAGGCGACCCATAAAAAACTGGATGCAGAACAATTTTCTGCGTGTCGCTGGTGCCAAGAAAGGCGCGTTTTTGCTTCATGGTTCACCTCCATTGTTATTGTAGCAAGCTACCCACAACTTGTCCAAAGAATAAATGGGACAAAGAAATGCTATAGCAAATTTGTGTTCTATTTATATCAATTTCTGGAGGGTAAGAGAGTAAAAAAGAAAAAGTCCGTAAGTCTTAGACTTACGGAACTCGATAGTGCTAATACGGCTTTAACATCATGCGCCGTATATAGCCAGTGGTTCTATAATTTCCGAGGAGTTTCCGGATACAACACGACTTGTATCCCATATCACCGGCGAGATTTTTCTCCATCACCTCTATTTTTTTCTTTTCTTTTGCTGGATCCCGTGTTCCCGATGCAAGCTCAAACGCTACCCGGATTTCCGCAAGAGGCGTATCCGCGGCATATTTCCATAGCGCCCTCTCAAATGTAGGGATATCAGACAAACCAACTCTTTCCTCAGCCCTTTGTTTCTTGGAGAAAAAGTGACACACTTCTTGCCGGAATACATTTTCTTTCTCCTTCGCTACACCAGCGTACCCCTCAACTTTCCGCAAAAATGATTCATCAATGGAAATTTGGCACTCTTTATCAACAAATCCGCCATTTTCCTTTATGTTGTTGTGCGCACCAGCGTGATCGAGGTACTGATTTTTTATGTTTTCCATGTCTCTATCGAACACATCCGGCCCAACCCACGCACGAACCAAGTCTTTTTGTACCAGCTTTTGGTACACAAGACTTTCCAGCTGGGATATTATTATCTTCTTGTCTCCGACTTCCACCACTACACTCGAATCCTCCAAAAATCTTTTCGGAAACGTGTCCGCAGGTCCCGAAAGATTCTCCTCGCCCAGCTGTTTTTTGACAGCAAGCACCACATCGTTTATCGTGATACACCCGTTTTCACAAAACTCGCCCGCACTACTGCGCATTTTAAGCGCAGAACGAATGGAAATACTCAATTGAATACCATCAGATGAATACTTAGGCTCTGCGCGCATTTGTTTACGTGTACTGCTAAGCGGTAATGCGCTACCCGTAACTTCCACAGAAACCCCATCGTACATGCGAAGTCTTTGCAAAAGCGTCGGTGCGTCTGGTGAACCCGTATCACGTAATCGCGACGCGCACACCACTATATTCAACGCATTTTCTACATGCGGCATAAAATGATACAGGTGCATCAAATATCGGTCCAGCTTTTCAACCACACACTTTTCCGCGCGTGGTGAGACCACTAACGGAAGCATACATTCCTGCACACGGCTTGCAAGCGCGACATCACCACTTTTATATTCGCGGATGCTGGTATTGGCCATAAAAATGACAGCCATATCAAGAGAAACACGCGCTGCGCTCTCTTTTACATTCATGCGACGCGACTGTACTACCTCTCCTATGAGTTCAAGAAACGCGGCAGGCTGCATTTCTTTGGTACATTGAATGACAAGTAGCCCTCCATTTGCTTCCTTTTGCAATATCTGAATCCACTCTTCAGGCAACGATTCATCCGTTTGGTCCACTACCCGGTGGTCAACAAATGCGATACCGCAAGCGGCTCCTTCTGAATATCGCAAATCTTGCACTGGCATTTCCCACCAGCGGTTATTATGCGGAAGTTCCTTCTGCAAACGTTGCCAACAGTCCGGGCAAGGATTCCCCTCGAATGGATAAAACGCTTCGAAGAGAAGTGATCGTTGTCGTTTTGGAACCATATAGAGTGGGTGCTCATGGTACGCGCATCCATCAATTGTCCAAAAAGTAAAATCTTCAAGACGTTCACAAAGCGTGCGCACAAAGGTGGTTTTACCGCTTCCCGCAGGTCCCCGAAGCCACAATGCTTGCCGTTCTTCTTCATGCCCGCCATCTGCGCGTTCAAAAAAGTTCCCAAAATACGCTATGGTCTCCTCAATGCCAAAAAAATCTCTAAACACCGGATACATTCGCATTCGTTCCGGCTGATCTTCATACAGCCGGTTTAAGGGAGCTGGTAAATTTCTTAAAGGCACCGGCACTGATCCATCCGGCAACGGTTCATGTAACGCAAGCCACACTTTCCTTCCGGCACGCCCTAGATAAGTTGGATCTAGCGCGGCTTGCAAGATCAACCACCCCACCGTATGTTCCTTATGCTCATCGAGCCCTGTGACATCGCGAAGCCATGTTCTGACATGCTTAATTCTTTGCACTTTTTTCTCATTCATACATAACTCCTTTCAAATCTCAAAGAAAAAGTCCTGCTCGTTATATAGCAGGACATACAAAGAAAAACAAGACTGACTGTTCTATTACTTTAGGGGCTTGGTCGAAAACCCTTTGTCGCTGTACGACAGTAGCGCTTTCTTACCGTTGACGGTGGTTTCCAAAATGACCTCGTATCGCCACAACTTCCAAAGAAACTCTAGAGTCCTTTCCGCATAATCAAGTTTTAGGTCACGGCCTTCATGATCATGCTTCAGATAGAGCGTGCGTGTGTGGTTATAGTCGGCGTCTTCTATCTTGATGACAGGGATGGTGCCCATGCCGATATTCTTGAGCAGGGTTTCTTTTATCTCACGCCAGTCGTTTTTATCCGACACTTTGGAGATAACCAGTTCAGCACCCTTTGGTTCGTACTGGAACATGTCCATCTCGCGCATGAGTTCCTCGGTGAGGAAGCGGCGGAGAAATGAAACATCGCGGTCTATTTCGCGAGCCTCGAAGAGCGCCTGCCTGCCGGTTTTCGTGGGTTTGCCGTACTTCTCGACTTCCTCCAGTGTGGGCTCGTCATGGCGCCGCTTGATATCGTCCCATATTTTGAGGCCCAGGTGATAGGGATTGAGGCCGTTGGGAAAGGGCCGTACCACCTGATTGTGACGCACCAGGAATTCGAGTTGCAGGTCCTGGGGCAGACGAAGACTATTCATGATCTCGCGGTGCCAGTAGCTGGCCCAGCCTTCATTCATGATCTTGGTTTCGATCTGCGGGATGAAGTATCGCTCCCGCTCGTGGACAATAGTGAGCAAATCCTTCTCCCACTCGCTAAGGTAAAGATTGTAGTCGCGAATGAAAAGAAGCAGATCTTCCTCCGGCGAGAGCGGCACTTTGTGTAAATCAGGAGACGTGTACACCTGCCGCTTGTGGACACTCTGAAACGGGTCAAGGGTCGGTTGGGCCGCTGCCAGTACCTGCCGGCGCTCTTCTTCGGGGGAGAGCTTCTTGATCGCCAGGTTGCGGCGGCACTGGATCGCCACGGCATGCGCGGCGTCCAGGATCGGCTCGACTTTGTCTACGCCAATCGAGGGATCCTCCAGGTACCCGCGGATGCGGCCGGCGTGGATCTTGAACAGGTTGAGCGTCAGCTCGGCCCGGGTGCTCTTGAAGGTGAAGTTGTTTTTGAAAAAGTCGTTATGCCCGTATACGTGGGCGACCGTCAGCACCTGGAGGCACAGCGAGTTGTCGCGCATTAAATAGGCCAGAGCCGGGTTGGAGTTGATGACCATTTCATACGGCAGGCCGGAGACGCCGTAGTCGTACATGGTCTTGAGCTTTTCGTAACTCTTGCCGTACGACCAGTGCGGGTAGTGCGAGGGCATGCCGGAGTAGGCCATATATCCGAGCATTCCAACGTGATCACAGATTTCAAATTCCTGCGGGTAGCAGGAAAGCCCGAATTCTTCAACTTTCTCACGTATCTTCTCGTCCCAGTATTCTAGGTCTTTGACATCCCAGTCAGTCATTATGTTCTCCCTTCTGCTACTTATGCTACTGTTTTCTATTTGGGTCTTTCCTTCGCCAAGAAGGCCTTGAAGCTCGGCCAGATGTCTTCTTTTCTCTCAATGAGAATTTGTTTGTAGTTGTCCGCTTCTATTCTCCTGAGAATATTAAGCATCGAACTTTCATAATAGCGCGACCCTAAAGGTTTGATTTCGCCGTAACCAACAAGATTACACACCTTGCAAAGTTCCTGCGTTGCTTTTACAGTCGCGGGATTATCTGACTCGAAATTGTCTCCATCTGAGCAAAGGAATGCATAAAGGTTCCATAGCGTGGGGTGGTAGCGATCCTGTATAATCTCCAGAGCCTTATTTTGCCCTGAAGAAATAAACGTGCCCCCGGACTCACCCTTGTGGAAAAACTCCTCTTCTGTAACCTCTTTGGCCTCTGTGTGGTACGCGATAAAAACGACTTTGACATTCTGGTATTTGGTACACACAAACTGATACAGTAAAAAGAAAAAACTGCGCGCCAAGTATTTCTTCATTGTGTCCATGGACCCTGATGTGTCCATAATAAGAAATACCACCGCATTGGATTCTGGACGTATGTCCGGTTCCATGTAGCGGTAGCGTTGTTCGTTCTTATGAATGGCTCTCCGCAAACGAAACATGCCGGGGATATCCTTATCATGGACATAAAATTGCTCAAGAAGACGGCGGATATCTTCGTCGGCTTCCTTACAGAAAACATCCAGCTCTTCCTGTGATGCCTGCTCGGGATATCCTGCATTTTTTAAGCGGCTAAACAAGGAAGCAACGTTTCCCCGAATATGCATAAGCATAGTATTTCTTTTTTTAAGCCACGCCCGGATACCGACTTTCCGCGTGCCATGCGGCTTTGCAATGCGCTCAGACATGACCTCGCGCAAGATTTTGCGCTCCATGTCCGGCAATTCCAGGTCCTCGAACATGATCTCGATCAATTCCTCGAGGGTGACGTCGGTCTCGTAGTAGTCCACTCCGGGTTGGTTCCCGGCTTTGTCCTGTCCCTGCCCCCGTCCTTCGCCCTGAGATTTGCCGATTACCTGGCCAGGCTGGGAGTTGCCATCACCCTGCCCAACGCCGGGCGCATTCTCGCCATAGATGAAGCGGTACTCCTTGACCCCGCGGATCGGCACCTTGATGATCTTGTCTTTGTCTTTGCCGATGATGGATTCTTCCGCTATCATATCGGCGATATTTTCGCGGATCGACTCGCGCACTTTTTTGCGATGACGCTGGCGATCGCCGGCGCTGCGGTCAGAGCGCAGTGAATCGGACGATGAATAGGGACGAAAAATAGTTGCAGTAGTAGGCATAAAAGGCTCCTTTCTAGAATTGTTTTTTATCAAAGCTTTCTAGACCAAGTACAGCACAGAAATAACTGAAATACAAGATAATGGTATAATCCCTCGACTACGCTTGGGATGCTCAATTTCACAACCGTGCTATGCACGGGTGTAATTGGCAAATAAAAAAGGCCGTCCAGCAATCCGCTAAAAGCAGAAACTGAACGGCTGACAAAAAACTGAAAACTTGTACTTCAGGTGTGCCGAACCGAGCTGTCCACAACGCCCTACGGGCGTGTGTAAAGCTCGGTTAGTCACAACCCGGTTAATCCTTCCACAAATTGTTAGCCGCGTATTTCAGCACCACGTCCACACAGTACTCGCAATAGCCGTTGTCGAGCAAGTTCTTCACCATCGTGTCGTACTTGATGCCTTGTTCTTCATCGCGGGTGCGGGCCTTGGTAACGACACGGCTGATGTCGCGCACTGCACTCATCAACTTCTTCTCCATCGCCTCTTTCAAGGGTTCGTAGCTCTGGTACGAAACCTTCTCGCCTCTACGCGCCGCCGCCCACAGATAGGCGATGACTTCCTGCCGAAACCCATCCACGGCCGAGCCGATGATGGCGATCTGCTCCTCCACGGATTTTAGGAATCCTTCGTCCGGCCGCAGCTCCTCGCGGGTGTTGTTGTCCTTGACCTTGGTTTTGTTGACGTAGGCTTCAGCGTGATCGAGGTAGTTCTGGAACAGCGCCTCCGCCTGCTCCTGATAGGAGTAGACGAACGCCTTCGTAATCTCTTTCTCTAACAACTCCAAATATTGCTTATGAAGCAGGTCTTGGAGAAATTCAAGATACAGTTTGCGCATATCGTCGGCAATGTCCTGATCCTTCACCATGTTGATCAGGGCTTCGCGCACGTTAATCGGGTTGATGCAGCGGCCGGACTCGGAGAGGGCGTTATCGAGCGCCTTCATGATGAAGCGGGTGGAAATGCCGCTCAGGCCTTCCCGTTTCGCTTCCTCGCGCAGTTCCTGCACGTTGATCTTCTTGGTCCGCCCCTTCTCCACCACCTCTTCCCCGCTGTAGAGCCGGAGCTTGGTCATCAGGTCGCACTTGGGAGTCGGTTCGAGGCGCGACAGTACGGCGAACATTGACGCCATCTCCAGGGTGTGCGGGGCAACGTGAGCGCGAAAGTCGGAGTTGTGCAACATCTTCTGGTAGATCTTCACCTCCTCGGAGAGGCGCAAGTTGTATGGCACCTTGACCACGACTATACGGTCCAGGATCGCTTCGTTGGTGTGGTCGGCTTTGAACTTCTGCCATTCTGCCTCATTGGAATGAGCAACGATCACCGAGTCCACATAAATGGTGCCATGCCGTCCTGGCGCCGGAATGAATTTTTCCTGCGTGGCGGTGATCATGGCATGCAGGTATTCGGTTTCGTTCTTGAAAACCTCGATGAACTCGACCATACCGCGATTGCCGACGTTGAAGGCACCGTTGAGTTCGAGCACCCGGGGGTCACCTTCAGAGTACAAGTCAAGTTTCGAGATGTCTTCTGAACCGATCAACACCGACGTGTCCTGGTTGTTGGGGTCAACCGGCGGCACCACACCGATGCCTTTCCGGTTACGTTTGGAGAATGACACAGTCGCCACCGGGAACTCCTCGTAGCGCGTACCAAATTCTTCCTTGAGCCGGAAACGACACGCGGGGCAGAGGTCGCCCTCGATGTGCACGCCCAGCACCTTCTCAAACTCGTTGCGCAAGTGACGCGGAATAAGATGCAACGGTTCTTCGAACATCGGGCAGCCTTCAATGGCGTAGACCGAATCAGCACTTTCAAGACCGTGCTGCAATTTTGCTACCAGGGAACTTTTACCTGATCCTACGGGGCCCATAAGGTAGAGGACTTGGCGCGACTCCTCACCCTTCAGCGACGCAGAGTGGAAGTAGCGCACGATCTGGGAGATGGTGCGCTCGATGCCGAAGAACTCATCCTTGAAGAAGTTGAACACCTTCAAGGACTCGTCTTTATAGAGCCGCTTCACCCGCGAGTCGTCAGACTCGGTGAGGTCGTACATGCCCTGGGCGGTGATCATGTCATAAAAGCGGCTGTGCGCGAGCTTAGTGAGGGTCGGGTTCTCCTTCACTTTCTCAAGATAGTCGAAAAACGTGCCACGCCAGGCTTTACTCTGACGGCTTAGGCGATCGTCCCGAATGAGTTTCTCGAATGTACTCCGTTGTTCAGTTTCCATTACCTTTCTCCTTTCGGTTTGCATTGGCAAACAACAAGATGGTTTCTGCACTAGAGATAGCAAATGAAACGACAATAGTCAATGTGGTGGCGCTTCAGACAAAAAAATGAGCCGAGGCATTACGTCGACTCATCGATCAAATTTCTACCCAGTCTTTTTTTTAAACGTTTGTTCGAGCTCATTCATAACTGCCGCCGCGAGATCGTCATCATTTTGCTTCCGACCAAACTTCGAAAGTACATGAAAAACTTCTTCTTCAAAATTTTCCGGCACCTCCGGATGAGCATCCAACGAACAAAGATGGTCCGCCGCAGCCTTGGAAAAGTCACCTACATAGGCATGTCGAATGTAATACCCTTGCACATAGAAAGAACTCTTATGAGTCGTTTTCTTGAAATGGGCGTCAAAGGGTTTTTTGAGGACTTCCGCTATAGTCTGGGCGCTGCAGGCCTGAAACATAGCGCGCGCGATATCACAGGCGCAGTCGTAGCCTTTGCGTCTCTTGTTTTGACGGTAATCGGAAAAGATTTTGTATGCAATTTCTTTGTCGAAAGAAGCTGCCGAAACAATGCGCAACGCAGAGATCTCTCGTATCTTATCCCAAAAAACATCAACATCATCATCGGCAAGAAATTTCCCCCCACTACGCCATGTGCCGCCGAGATTTTGTACCAAGTTTTCAATGCCTTTTTCAATGTCATCTCTTGATTTCATGCAACACCTCCATTTTTCTCTTATAGTATACATCAGAAAGAACACGTTTGAAAAGCATTTTTGTTTGCCAGTCAACCAAAATATGATATAATTTTTGAAGAAACGGGCCAGTAGCTCAGTCGGTTAGAGCACAGACCTTATAAGTCTGGGGTCGATGGTTCGAGTCCATCCTGGCCCACAAAAGAAAAAACCCTCGCATACTGTTAGGTTCTGCGAGGGGGGAAGTCGGAAACACCGGCAAAAGTTGAATACTGGATGTTAGCCGAGCAGGCTGATGCCCTGCCAAGCGCCAAGACTGAGCACCGTACCCACAGCCAATCTGTAAGCATCGGCTAGGATATTGAAATCCGCACCTCTAGACTTCAGGTAGGATTCAATAAAGTTCCCGAAGAAGAAAATCCCCGTTACTCCATTCAGCATCAGCTGTACCATCGGCACATATGCGTCCATTAATTTTCACCTCCTTTCTTGAAAGTATTCAGCTTTAAGTATACCAGGAAGTTGACACTGATACATAAACGAGTTATCCACAGACGCGATACAACATATACCATATCCCTCGTATCTACATAGATATATAAATTTCCAACAGAACCACGCGATCGCATAGTATTCTTGGAAATCGGGAAATCAAAAATTATCATCAAGTTGACACACCAAACAAGTGACGCAACGCTTTATCATTTTCAACATGATCAGCTACCAAATATAAAACTTCTTTTCCAATTTCTTTTTCCATCTTTAATAATGAGATCATTTCCTCGCAATCGTATGGAAATACCCAGACGCTATTTTGGATTCGCGTAAATCCAATTCGTTTCAGTTCCATACGAAATAAATCGCGCCGTGTCTTTCGCTTTTCTTTTACATCAAAAATGACAACGCGCCATTTACCATCCCACTGTTCTGGTTTTTTATACTGAGCATATGCATGCGCTTTTCTTTTCAGTAATACATCTTTCCCTGCTTGCGTAATTACCGCCTTTGTTGCATCACCTTCTTGTACAAACACAATATATCCTCGTTTCTCAAGCCGCCGTACCGTCTCTGGTACCCGATAACGAAAATCATATTTAGGTTTATGTTTGACGTTGACATATTTAAGCAACTGCACAGCATTTGGCGCAATAAGCGCAACACTCAAAACACCGGCGATAGCTATGCATCCCAGTACTATTTCAGTCAGCGGCATATGGCCCGACGTTTGAGGTATAATATCCTCCGGAACAAAATTACGAGCATCGATAATTTCCAACTTTTTTCGCGATCGCATATATATCTTGGAAAAATGGATTTTATTATTGTTGCTATTACTTCCGTTAGGCTGCGAGAGGGATAGTAGATGCCGGCTCCCCACTTAGTATCATCCCCATCAATTTGCGAAATGTATCTTGTTCTATTGTTTCGTGCTGAATCAAATATTCTGCGATTTCGGTGAGCTTTGCGCGCTTTTCGCGGACAATCTCCTTTGCGTGTTCCAAGGCTTCTTTCATAAAGCGCTCCACTTCGGAATCCACCAATGACGCAATTCCTTCCGAATACTTCTTTTCATGTCCGATTTCCTTGCCAAGAAATATAAGCTCTCCCTGATCATCCCACGCAACAGGCCCTACTTTGTCAGACATGCCATAGCGCGTAACAAGTCCCCGCGCAATGCTCGTTGCCTTGCGAATATCGTCGGACGAGCCGGTTGTTATCTCGCCAAACACGGTCTCTTCGGCCGCGTATCCCCCGAGAGAAACCGCAAGTTCATCCAAGAAATACTCTTTTGAGTAGAGGTGCCGGTCTTCCGTGGGAAGCTTCATGGTATATCCGCCCGCGCGCCCTCGAGCGACAATTGAAATTTTATGTACCGGGTCGGCATTGGGAAGTGAAGCGGCAACCAGCGCGTGCCCCGCTTCGTGATACGCGGTAATTTTCTTTTCTTTCTCGGAAAATATTTTGCTTTTGCGTTCCGGTCCGAGCATTACTTTTTCAATAGAAACAATTAAATCTTCTTGGCTTACGGTTTTACGGTCGCTCCGAGCGGCAAGAATCGCGGCCTCATTTACGAGGTTTGCCAAATCAGCGCCCGAAAATCCGGGTGTACGCTCGGCAATTTGCCGTAAATTAACATCTGTGCCCATTATCTTTTTTACCGTGTGAACCTGTAAAATAGCTTCGCGCTCGGCAATGTCGGGAAGATCCAACACCACACGCCGGTCAAACCGCCCGGGGCGCAACAGCGCGGGGTCGAGCACATCAGGCCGGTTGGTTGCGGCAATCACAATCACCTGATCTGACGTCTCAAACCCGTCCATTTCCGTAAGAATTTGATTTAGCGTCTGCTCTCGTTCGTCGTGACCTCCACCAAGTCCCGCGCCGCGGTGCCGCCCTACGGCGTCAATTTCATCTACAAATATAATGGCAGGGGCCGCTTTTTTTGCCATGCGAAACAAATCTCGCACGCGGCTTGCGCCCACACCAACAAACATTTCTACAAACTCCGAAGCTGACATATGAAAAAATGGCACACCGGCTTCCCCCGCTACAGCTTTCGCAAGGAGTGTGTTGTGATTAATAAACCCATTCGCAACAAAATTGTGAAGATGGGGAACTGTTAAATCGTATACCACCGCCTCCCCTGAAGAAATTTCTTTTACAGAAGTAAAGAAAAACTGACCAGCAGAAATATGTGTAAGATAAGCAACTTCTGGCATCTGGGCAACCATCGGCGCGAGCTCTTTTACACCAGCCACAAACGTCATGACGCCGCGGGGGGAAGGAGATCTCTCACCCGTCATATAACGCTTTACGTTTTTATATAAATTCTCTCCGTAAAACGCCCTGTCAAGACGTTGTTCTGTTTCTCCGACTGTTGCCTGCCACACCGCTTTAATAACCGCTCTCTGATGTGGAATGATATTTACGTTGGTGTTTCTCTGTCTGGCGCAAACGGCATCGAGAAATTTTATCTTACGCGCGATGCTAAATCCAACCTCCTCTCGAAACCGCTCCACAAAATCCCCATAGATAGTAAGATAATATTGAGTTTTACCATTATAACGCTTTTTGCGCGTATAGACCCTGCTTACAATACCTACATTGAGAAGTGCTGACGCAACATCAGTTACCAACCGTTCGCTCGCGCTTGAAAACCCTACCGCGCCTTTTTGCTCTGCGTAGCCATCGGTATCAAAAATGCCGCGCAAAAACTCCACTACAAACTCTTTGGGCGCTAATCGAATCCACTCTGGCATTCGCTTTCCTTCCGCATACGTTTCCTCTAAACCCAACCCACGCAACTTTGCTTTTATTGTGAGACTCTGTAGTTCATAATCCCATTTTCGCGACGAACTTTTTACAAAATTTGTTCCGAAACACTGCAAGGCAATATCTTGTATACGATGAAGCACCTCTGGATCAGCAGTTGAAAGAGTAGTGCGTCCGCGCACAGTCAGACATCCATCACCCGTCAATACACCGAGAAGATACGCAACATCCGGATGAGGAACCTTCGTACGCGTTCCAAAAATATTTTGATTGTAACCGACAACAATTTTTTCGTCGGGAGTAACTTCGTCCAGCCGTTTAAAAAGGAAATTCCCTGTTTCTCGATCAACAACGATTACCGGATGTTCCGATGTCCCTTCTATAGTAAGCCCCATGTCCGTTACTATCTTCTTTGTCTTTTGTACGCCAAGCTCGTACCAGTGGGAAGCAGCAACTTTTTGAAACTCCAACGTTTTTGGCTCTAGCGCCACTACATCAAGCCCTTCCACAGTAGAGTCCGGTCGCACCGTAAAATACTTTGGCACCTCGTCTATCGGTATAAGACCTTTATTAGTCGAAAGAAGTGTGTCTCCCGTAACACATTTTCCCGTTCCAGGCGCCCCCATCAACAGCACTCCCCGGGGAATACGCGCGCCAATATCAAGAAATTTTTGCGGATTTTTCAAAAAATCAACAATCTCCACAAGCTCTTCTTTTGCTTCTTGGACGCCCGCAACGTCTTTGAATGTTACTTTCTCACGCTTGTCATCAGGATGTATCACCCGCGCCCGCGACTGCCCGAACATCAACGCCTGCCCGTTTGAGCGCTGGACCTGGCGCATGGTAAGCCAGATAAACACGCCGATCAGCACAATCGGCAAAAGAAACGGCAAAAACGCTGAAAACCAGAACAACAGGCCCGACGGTTGCTTGACTTCAATGGTTATACCCGCAAGCGTTTCGGGCGCCACGCCATAGTTAATAAGCGTCTCGGAAAGTGCGGCGTCCGGTTCTTTTTGCGCAGTCTGGACCATGCCATTTTTGAGCGCAATTTCAAGATTGTTTTCTTCAACCGTAATCCGGAGCACCTCGCCCGCTTGCATTTCTTCCACCAGCCGCGAGAGAGAAACTTCTTCTTTTTTCTCACGCTCCGTGAACGATGCATACAATGCCGTCAGAGCGAGAAAAATAAGAATGGCATATAAGATGTTTTTTCCGAACAATCCCATAGGATTTTTCGGCATTTTAGGCTTTTTAAGTTTCATAAAAATATGATCGCATAATTTTTGTAAAAAAACAAGCCCCTGTTCCTCCAGACAAGGGCTTAACAACAAAAGTTTGGTAATCTCTACAGATGAACCCCTACCACCTCACGCTGGAAAGAAGTCATTCGCTCTTTGGCAGCAGACTCCTTCGGAGGTTTTTTGACAACCGGGGTTCGGACAGCCGTATACTTCACTAGCTGTCCGTGTTCCAAAAAAACGATCCGATCACGTGGCGTTACCTGCGACCAATGAAGCCGTG
Source organism: Parcubacteria group bacterium Gr01-1014_29 (assembly GCA_007376195.1). Taxonomy (GTDB): domain Bacteria; phylum Patescibacteriota; class Minisyncoccia; order Ryanbacterales; family 2-02-FULL-48-12; genus VMFT01. The sequence goes on from VMFT01000018.1 coordinate 19,378, forward strand.
CGGGTCCCTCCGGTGTCATGACCATCCCGAACCCCTGTGCAGCATTCCACCAAATGACCCGTGCTGTGTTTGGCGCTAAGTCATGGGAAGAAGACTCGAACTCCGGCTGATATCGTTTACCGCGCACAAGATTTCCAATCCCCACCTCTCCCGCAAAAAGCTGTTTTAAATCCTTGCCTAGCGAACGTAGCAGCAGTATTTGCTCCTCCTCCTCCACTCATAAAAGTTATATCTTCAATATCAATTTTAGAACCTAATGGAAAACAAATTTCCTCACCGGTTAAGGAACCTTTTTTATACTTTAATACCGTTAATTTTTTTGGCTTTATTAATAAATCCTGTGTAGCCGAGCCAAATGTTATAATGTCATACATAATAATAAATGCAAAAATCAAAAATTAAAATGCAAAATTTTGGTGTCGCGCCAAAAGCACGACATATTATATTCTCAAAAATTTTAGTAAAAAACTTTTGACGCTTTAACTTTAATTTTTGAACTTAATTTATTATACCTCTTTTAAAAATAGAGAACCAGTTGACATATTTTGTCTTCTAAATTATAGTAAATTAGCACATAAGATTATTAGCAATAGAGGCTGTAGTACTGCCGAATTCGGAAGGCATCTGCTACACGAATCTTCTTGCCTACGGGCTACGAGCTTGTCATTGGCTCGGAAATCTTAACGGAGTAATTATCGGAGTAATCAGGGGGAGCAGAGGCCCTTTCCCAAATGCAACGATCCCTGATAAAGAGATAAGATGGGAAGATTTTTCCTCTATTTGCTAATAATAAGCCCCGGGAGACTTTGGTTTCCCGGGGCGTTTCTTTTTATAATTAAAATTTAAAATATAGCATACTT
>VMFT01000019.1 GCA_007376195.1 Parcubacteria group bacterium Gr01-1014_29
GGATTCAGGAACAAATCGCTTGGCGTGGATGATCCAAATGAGACCACCCCTTTTTGAGAAACAAACATAAACGGAGAAGACGTGCCATTGCTTGCCACTGTAAATATAGGCTTTAATTCACCTTGTCCTGTAAGTTGTTCAACAGTTAATGCACCCCACTGGGTTGTTGAACCAACACTGACATATCCGCTATTAAATACTAGAAGATCGTCAGTATTGACTGAAAGTCCGCCGTCAAACACTCCTCTTCCTGCAACATGAATATTTGAATCCGTAGTTGTGGCATCCCCCACGCCAAGCCCGCCAGATACAAATAAATCATTGGTAGAACCATTGCGGCCGATAACTACATCTCCAACGTTCAAAAACAAAGCTGAAGGTGTTGAAGACCCAAATGCCACTACTCCTTTCTGCGAGACAAATATTGCCGGAGTTGTCGTTCCGTCGTCCCCAACAACAAATACGGGACGTAATTCACTCTTCCCGGCAACCTGATCAACCGCGAGATCGCCCCACGGGGTGCTCGTTGCCGCGCCCAAGGTACCGGTCGAGTCCATGTTAGTGCCAATAGTTGTTGCAAAAACGCTTAGAGAGATAAAAAACAGAGCTGCCAGAAGGAAAACCCCAACAGCAATGAATACTTCTCTTCGCGATGCAACCAAAAAATTTTCTCCACTTGTTTGCATGGTATTTATGTGACTTTTATTGCTTATAATGCGTTTATTATAAACTCTATATAATAGCAATGCACGACGCAGTTTATGTAAAGGTGTGCATAAGTTGTGTAATGTGACCAGCCGAGCTTCGCACACGAGCGTAGCGAAGTTGTGAGTAGCTCGGCTTGGCACATTCTTTGCGGCATTTTAGAAAATATGCCGAGCCGAGCTATCCACATCGCCTTCGGCGTGTGTAGAGCTCGGCTAGTCACATTATAAATCTAAAACCCCTCCGTATGGAGGGGTTTTAGTTGCCTAGCACAAGGATCTAGGACTTATACGAGCTAACTAGTTTGACATCGTTGACGAATCAAGACCCGTTGAGAGGAGTCCCGGCACTTTAAAGCCGTTCATCCAGTCAGCCGTGTTGATATCGTGCGTTGTCGTTGCGTCAGATGAGAAGTCAGTCCAGATAAAGCTCGAACTGGATGCCACGCTTGCGGTACCACCACCAGAACTCCAACCAGCAAGCGCTCCAACCGCCGTATGAGTATCTGCGTCAACAAAGGATACCTTACCCATTGTTTGCGCGCCAGAACCCGTAAGTGTCAACCGCGGTGAACGTGCGTCATCACCCAGAAGTTTCGTAGATACCGAATCGGCGGAACCATCGGTCGTTACATCGCCACGCAACTCGTAGGTACGCGTCTGGCCTTTTGGAATAATATCCCAACAATTAGTGCTTGTGCACTGACCACTTGGAATATCGGTGTTATCCGCATAGATACGGACAATCAACTGGCTTGAGGCATTGTAGTTGCCGAGATAATCCAACATTGCTCCCGCAGAACCTGTTGCCGCCGCTACACGTCTGTTGTCAGTTGTGTTCCAAAGTGTGAAGTTCGGAACCGAGCTGGTAAATGCTGTTATTCCAGTCGTCGCGACAGAGAACATAACTTTATGCAATGCAACGTCATATGCTGGATCTGCCGTAACCTTGAACTTGTAGAATACATGGTTACCAGATGTAAGTGTGGTTACCGGTAGCGTTACACGCTCAAGCGTTGGCACAGACCGGAAGTATACTACTCCGTTACCATCAACATCGCTCGCGGTAGAGGAGTGGAGACTACTGCCCGACTCTTTGCCAAGCGCTTTGTTCTTGGTCGCGTTTGTCGCGCCATCGTAGTCAACGCCTACAAGCTGACCTGCTTTACCCGGCAAACTACTGCCGATGGACGCAATGTCAACCTTTATGGTCATTTCATTGGAGCTGTCTTTCGGAATCTTGAAAGAACCGGTACCACTTGATGGGAATGTGAAGTCCTCAACTCCATCTACAAACGAAGGAGTCTTTGACTGCACCAACACGGCGTCGTCATAGAGATATACCTTTGTGATGTCAGAAGCGCTGGAAGAACCCTGTGTGTCAATCTCTAACCGGAGATCAGTGAGCGCAAATTCTTCCGTTGTGGAGGTAAAGCGCAAAACATTTACTGTAACACCCGTAGCGCCAGCCGTTAGCCATTTCTCTGTCGGTTGAGAGGGAGCCGCCGCAACTGACCAACCGCCACCCGTCTTTATGGTAATGATAGCCGCGGTTGAAGAAGAGAATGTTTCCGTAACATCTGCTCCAGTTGCCACGCCTGCTACACCCCAATCGCCATTAGCCACAGCTCCTACACCTGTACTTTCGAAATTGAAGCGCACGCGGTCATCAAGCGCATGACCCGTGGTAAGGTTGCCTTTGAGCGATAGAATCTTGGTGGTTCCTTTCGGCACAACAAGGCCGGGAGAATCCAGAGTAAACGAAAGGTTTTTCGCTGTATCTACCGCGTTGCCCGAGGGGTTGTTTACGTTTGAACCCGTGTTTAGGGCTTTCGTTCCATCCCACAACTGCAGAGCCTGGTAATTGTCCATGTCACCAACAGATAGCTGCGCATTTACTTTTACTACAGTTACTTTCATATCTTCACCGGATGCCGTTGCGTCAAGCACATACCGGCCTAGTTCAACGCCGTTGCCGCCTTCCACATACGACTGGTTGCCGAGAGATTGGTCAACGGAAACCGTAAGGGTTCCCGCCTTCACCGTCTGAACATTTGCCACTACCACCGCAGCGGGGCTCGGCGTAATAGTGTTTCCAGTTACATCACCTTTCGCGTTTGTAATTTTGGTGTCTGGCTGGAATTCTACCGTAATAGTGTCATTGTTTTCCCAATCGTTGTCCAAATTACCACGTATGGTGTAGACAGTTTCACCGATGGGAACAGTTATGGCATCCGTAATGGTTACGTTACTCTTTGCTGTGCCCGCAAGCGTCAGATCGGCTGGACCACCAACCGCATTGCCATTGGGATCATAGATGGTGATGTTGTCAAGAACTGCTTCTTTAGCACTACCATCAGAACTGGTGGTCGCAACAGTGATTACCCATTTATTGAAGGTAATTGCTTCACCATCAACATCAAAGAGGAAGGCACCAATGGCGACATTATCTTCGCCGTTTGCAATGTTTTTTGCCTCCGCTTTGTTTGACTTTTCAACGCGAAGCGAACCCGAGCCAATTTCCACTTGATCGGCATCAAACCGTGGATCGGTAGTCATAAATTCCGCATCGTCAAGCACTGTTGTTGTGCCGCCTTCTGCGGACGTTGCCTGAAACTTATACCCGTTGGTCTTGCCTACAAACACCATATCGTCATATCGATAGAGGTCAAAGTCAATGGTGCGACCGGAACCGGAAGCAATGTCTGCTTTTACATATACTTCTTTTGCCTCACCTTTCTTGATCAAAATGCCGTCGCCCGGAAATATCGTTTTGTAGTACTTGCCATCACTTGAAATGGTTGGCGTGTATTCCGTTCCATCAGCATTTACTATCACCTTTGCCAGATCTGCTTTTGCCGCAGCACCGGACTGGTTCCAGCGAACGGACTTAAGATATACGTCTTCGGCGGATCCAGCTGTTGCCTTCAACGCGGAAAAGATATATCCTGTTGTGCCAACTTCTTTCGTTGGGCCTACATTGCCCGGATCATTCGCTCCACGTGTAAGCGTAACAGAACCGATAGTCAGTGAGGCGTTAATAGTATGACCCGTTCCTGTTATCGGAAGCGCACCGTTTACTTGCGCGGTAGTGTTGATCGCAAGAAGCTTAAGGGACGCAACCTGTCCTGCGTAACTCGAAAGGCTGGTAGTCAGCATGTTTCCTGCAAGGTAATACGTTTTTGTCGTACCTGCAGGAACCGTAAAGTCATCTGACAATACCGCCTGGTGTGTTGAATTTAATGTTTTTGCCACTGCGGTAATCGGCGTCATGTCGGAGTCCAAGAGAACAACACCGGCAAACGCCGCGTCATTCGCAAGACCCGATCGCTCCACGGTAATGGAGTTAACCAATACATCGCCATCGGCTGATGCGGTAAGAGTGAATGCCGTAAATGGCAAGTGAATAGAATTTTGCACCGCCAGTGTTGCTGCCGGTTGAGTTCCTCCTACCGCAACGGTAAGGCCCGTACCCACGCCGGGTGTTACAACAACCGGAGGGGTTACCACCACTGGTGGTGGTAGTACCGGCGGCGGAGCAACTACAACAACCATGTTATATTTTGCCCGTGAAATAGAACCGAAGTATCCTGCTGTCGGTGATACACCGTTTGCCGCCTGCCATTTCGAAACGGCAGACTTGGTGCGAGAACCGAAATATTCTGATTCCATACCCGGGGACCCTGCGCCACTTGAGGCGACCATATGTCCTGCCGAGTTAAGATATTGCTGGAGACATTTTACATCCATCCCCATTGATCCCATTGTGAGATCTTTGGTAAACGTACATTGAGCTCCACCTCCACCTCCGCCACCCTGAATCGTTCCCAGCTGTGCCTGAAGAGTTGCAATCTGCGCAAGAAGGAGTTGGATCTGCGCATTCAAATCTGCGACGGTCTGGCCCTGTACCGTTAATGGCACCAAAGCGCCAAATCCCGTAAGCCAGATTGCTGTCGTTAAACTTATAAATACTGAAGTGGCTTTTTTCGCCATCTTCTTAAATTTACTCATATGCTTTATTTCCTAATGTTAATTTAATTAATGGTGCAAAAGAACAGCGCCTCGACCAGGTTTTGTTCTTCTATACGCACCGTTGTACCAATAAGTACTAGTTTGTGCATGTAGGATTATTAACTTTTCAATGTTCTTTCTCTACAATCCATTCTCTGTGGCATCCCGGTTTTGGCTGTAACCATTTCACATACCCAGAGCGTTCTAATGTAGTGATACGACTACAGCCCAAACCATGAAATACATTGTAGACAAACAACAAAACAAAAACCTCACTGTTTCTGATCGTGTTCCATGTGATTCTATTGTATAGCCAACCAGAAATTCCTTAAAGCCCCCGCAACCGAAAAACTGTGGATAATATAAGATTAGCTAATAAAATTATGCGAGTCAACCAACGCATAGCGTCGCCAACGGCGTTCTCCTTTGCTTTGCACGATACCCATCTGCATAAGGATTTGAAGGTCCCTCTGAATGGTCTTACTACCCACGCCGGCACTGTACAAGGAAACCAAATCTGTGAGCCCGATCCAACTCTTTTTTTGGAGCGTGTTTTTAATAGCTTCCTGCCGCTCGTTGATAGATGACGGCTCGTTCATATTTTTCTTACCATATAGAGATGCCTCCGAAGAACCACCGATAGACTGCTCTACTATGTTTGATTTTCTATTGGACATGTCCGTTAGATTTTGTATGTCCTTTACAAATACGTCATGTCCTATATAAATGTCCAATAGATTTTTATCTGCTTTATTGGACACGCCAGCTATCTCGCCAGTGAGTATGTCCTCTATGTCTTTATACTCTTGTTCCAGCACCTGAAAGTTTATCCGCAAGATATACCCTCCCGCTTGAGCTATGGCAAGTTTTACGCGTAGCGAACAAATATGTTTTTTGGCATTCTGTAACTCTTGCAGAAGTATGAGATAATTTCCACTTGCCAAAGAGGATTTTTTTTCTACTGTTTCAATAACGTTCAACGCATCTCGTCGCAGTTTCCATTTAAGAGGCTCGTTGTCGATAAAAAGATCGGTAACCCGGTATAGCGCAGCAGCCGCGCGTGCCGCGCGTTCTTGAAGTACTAAATCTTGCTGTGTGCCTTTATACGACATACAGCTAATCTATTAGACGTCCTATATGTTTGTCAAATGGACAAATAAGACGTAAAGGACATCTATAAGACGCTAATGCCTTAAAGGATCACTCAATCCGCGGGAACAGCGCGCTTGTTTTTGTAATGACATATTCGCTTGTATTCGCGCCTACGGCATCCATGTCAACACCCAGCATGCCCGCAATACTATGTGCGGTCCCCGGAAGCAGTGGTAAGAGAAAGCGCGCCATGGCGCCAAGAGCCAAGAGTACATTCCAAAGAACCGCCTCTGCGTGTTTGCGGTCAGTTGCTATCAGCTTATACGGTTCGTAATCCTGAATGTATCTATCAAGCATGCGCTCAAGTTCCATTACTTCGTGGAGCGCATCATGTATGCGATACTCTTCCCAGGCGGCACGGTAGCGCACAGTCGTTTTGTGTTCAATAAACCAGGAAACAGCAGGCCCCTCAATTTCAAGATCGCGGTCTTTGGCGCCCACCATGTCTATGTCAGTCTTAAACGGCACCGCGGCCAAAACAACGTCAGAAGGACGAGCGATCTTCCCTTCAAAATATTTTTCCGCCATAGCCGCGATCCGCGAAACAAGGTTCCCTATACCGTTTGCCAAATGCGCCGTGTAGAGCTTGTGGATGCGTTCGGGTGTAAGATCGTTATCCTCAAATACAGACGCGCTCAACAACACATACCGTACGGCTTCGGTACCATACTTTTTCAACACAGAAAACGGATCAATAACATTTCCGAGCGTTTTTGACATTTTTTTGCCACCCGAATGGATAAACCCGTGCACAAACAATCGTTTTGGCAACGGTAAGCCGGCCGAAAGCAGCATTGCCGGCCAAATCACCGCGTGGAACCGCACAATATCCTTCCCGACCACATGCATGTCCGCCGGCCAATATTTTTTGAAAAGCTCATCTGACGACCCGCCAAACCCGAGCGCGGAAGTATAGTTTGAAAGCGCGTCACACCAGACATACATCGTCTGCGAAGAATCTCCCGGTACCGGAATACCCCACGGAATATCCTTCGCCGGGCGGGAAAAACTGATGTCTTGTGTACCCTCGGCAAGAAACGCTAGTACTTCGTTTTTCCTCTTTTCGGGAAGCACCTCAAGATCCCCTGTCTCAATGCGTTTTTTGATCTCATCTCCATACTCCGAAAGACGGAAAAAATAATTTATCTCCTCTATGCGCTCCGGCTTTTTGCCGTGATCCTCACATATGCCGCCCTTCAAGTCCTTTTCCGTAACAAACGCTTCGTGACCCACGCAATAGAGCCCTTTGTACGTTCCCTTGTATATGTCCCCGTTCTTCGCGATACGCCGCCACAGATCTTCGGCGCCGGGCCAGTGGTGTTTTTGGTCTGACGTGCGAATACTGGCGTTGGGAGAAACTGAAAGCTTCACTATGAGGTCGCCAAATTGTTTCGCGTTGGCATTCGCAAACTCACGGGGGTTTTTGCCCGCATCAGCCGCGGCGCGAGAAATCTTCGCGCCGTGCTCATCGGTACCTGTCAAAAAAAATACGTCGTCGCCCTGAAGACGCCGCCAGCGCGCAATGGCGTCGGCCTGCACAAATTCAAGTGCGTGCCCCATGTGCGGCGGCGCGTTTACGTACGGGATGGAAGTTGTGATATAAAATTTCGGCATAAAAAACCAACGAATAACGAATGTGATACGAATTTACAAATACACAGGTTCGCGACTATTCCTGCGGGGCTTGTTCGAAAATACGTTTTTCTCTCACAACATCATTAATATATTCCAACAACACGGAAGCAATGGGTACCGCAAGCACAAAACCGATAAACCCACCGAGTTTTCCGCCCACCAAAAGCGCAATAATCACCAATAACGGCGGCACCCCCACCGCCTTACGCACAACCAATGGATAAATAAGATGATTTTCCATCTGCTGGACAAACACATACAGCGCCACTACCCATAAGCCAAGAACAGGAGCCTGAATAAACGCCAAAATAACGCCCGGTATAGCGGCAAGAATCGGCCCGAAGATCGGTATGATCTCGAAAATAGCCGCAAGCAGAGCGAGAATAAGAGCGTACTTTACACCAAGAAGCAGTAAGCCCAGATATACAAGTACCCCCACCAATACCGCAAGCAAAAGCTGTCCTTGGAGCCATTTCCCTATTTTTCCCTGGGAACGCGCCCATAAATTGATCGCGTATGCTTCGTGCTTAAGCGGTGTTACAATTTTAAGAAAATTTGTGATACCATGTTCCTGCACGGCGAAATAAAACGAGAGCACCACTACAAATACAAACGAAAGCGCGCCGCCAAATAACGACGAACCTACCGATGACCCCGCTGAAAATAACGCTATGACAGTACCGTTGATGAATGTGTTGAGACGTTCTGTCAATGTATCGGCAGAGACAGAAAAAGAACCATTCAGCCGCAACTGCAATTCGGAAAACATCCCCTCAAGCGACGTCGGAAACGTAATTGCGAAATTGCGTAGCTCACCGACGAGCGGCGGAACTAAGAGATAAAATACAAACGTGAAAACAGCGACAGTGGCGATGTAAATAGACAATACGGCAAGCGGCCGCGGAAAATGTAGCTGTTGAAGTTTCCGTACGCCCGGGTCAATGGCAGACGCGATAACAATTGAAAGAAGAAGTATCAAAACAACATCGCGAATAACATAGAGCGCGATGAGTCCTACAATAAACAGTAGCACTTTGACAATGGTCCAAGTGGAAATTTCAATACTGTACTTGCTCATATTTTTATTATACACTAAGAAGCCCGACAAATTCCAGATGCCCGCGGTGCGGCCCGATAATAGCGAGATTCATATGCCGCGTTTGGAATATCTCCTGGGCAACGCGCCGGACATCTGCTACCGATACCTGTTCTATGCGCTCCATAAGCGCCTCGGGAGGCACGATTTCTCGGTAAAAAAGCTCTCGTGTGGCATAAAACGAAGCGACTTCATCAGAAGATTCGAGACTTATGGCAAATTGTCCCCGCCAATAATCCTTTGCGCACCGTAACTCTTTTGCAGAGACGCCGTTGTCCCGCACATTGGCAAATTCCTGCCGTATTCTACGCACAACTTCTTTCGCCTTTCGATGCGGCACGCCCGCATACACCGAGAAGTAGCCAGTGTCGGTCATCTCTTCGGCAGAAGCGGACACGGTATAGGCAAGGCCGCGTTTTTCGCGGATTTCCTGAAACAGCCGAGAACTCGTTTTTCCGCCAAGAATCGTTGCAAGAAGAATAGCAGCATAGCGACGCTCATCAAACATGCCATATGCTCGCGCACCAATCACCACATGAGTCTGATCTGTTTTTTTAAATTCCAGATGCACAGCAGGCTGCAATTGTTGATCGCGTATCGGTTTTTGCTGTTTGGGAGACCCTTCGGAAAACCGCATAAACGCTTCTTGGATCCTACGCTCCGCGTCCCCCGCATCAACCGCGCCCGCAACCACCAGTACCGCGTTTGATCCAACATAGTGCGACGCGCGGTACGCAAGAATATCTTTGCGCCGAAGTCTGCCGAGACTCTCGCGCGTGCCAACAATTTCCCAGCCGGCTGGCTGATCGCCATACAAGAGTGTCTCAAAAAGATTATGCACGTAGCGGCGCGGCATATCAAGATACATGCTTAGTTCCTGAAAAATAACACCGCGCTCTTTTTCAATTTCTTCTTCCTTAAACAGCGGCCGAAGCAAAATATCTGAAACAACGTCCAGCGCCAAAGGAAATTGGCGCGCGGCGGCTTTTACCCAGTATCCCGTATACTCTTTGCCGGTAAACGCGTTATGCTCGGCGCCAATGTCATCAAGCGCCTGCGATACTTCGCCCGGCCGCGGACGGGATTTCGTTCCCTTAAAAAAGAGATGTTCCAAAAAATGCGATACGCCATTGATGCGTTTTGTCTCACTGCGCGATCCGGTGCCAAAAAGCACCAGCAGTGTCAAACTCTTGGTGTCTTTCATGGGCACCGTAATCACCCGCATGCCGTTTTTGAGAATAGTTTTCGTGTGATGCATCCCGTTAGAAATATAAGTTATAATTCTCTACCAATAAGTCTGCGTATAGACAAAACTTGTATTGTTAAACACCCCGTCGAGTCGGAAAAATATTTCTAACGGGATGCATGAAAACATAGTAGCACACCAACCATCAATTTCAACTCCACCATTCCACCATAAAGCACTGACATCGGAACACTAACATACATCTTTTGACGATCGTTAAAAGATGTATGTTAGTGTTAAATAAAAAAAGAGGCATTATTTGAAAAAGATGCTACAAATGCTAGTATGAAAGCATGTTCATCAAGGATTTTACACTTATTTCTAAAGATGATACCCCCATTGCCGGGGGTAAAGGAGCCTCCTTGGGTGAGATGACGCGAGCAGGTATTCCGGTGCCTACAGGGTTTGTGGTGCTTGCGAATGCGTTTGAGCATTTTCTGGAGGAGACGGATTTAAGCGTGGAGATAGACTCAATTCTGCATACGGTAGATCAAAAGGAAATACATACGGTTGAGAACGCCTCGGAGCGTATTCAGGGGCTGATTCTTGATGCAACCATGCCCAAAGATATTGCCCAAGAGACACAGCAAAAGTTTCGGGAGTTGGATGCGGAGTTTGTGGCAGTGCGATCCAGCGCGACCGCGGAAGATAGTTCCACGGCCGCTTGGGCGGGGCAACTAGAAAGTTTTCTTAATACTACCAAAGAAAATCTCCTAAAAAACGTACAACGTTGTTGGGCATCGCTGTTTACACCGCGCGCAATCTTTTATCGTTTTGAGAAAGGTCTGCATGACCACAAGATTTCGGTAGCAGTAGTGGTGCAAAAAATGGTTGCGTCCGAATCTTCCGGTATTGCTTTTTCGGTGCATCCCGTTACGGAAGATTATAATCAGCTTATTATCGAAGCGGGCTGGGGTCTTGGCGAAGCGATTGTTTCCGGGCAAATCACACCGAATAGTTATGTGGTAGAAAAAGAACCACGCCGGATTATAGACAAAAATATTGCCGAGCAAACGCGCGGACTTTTTCGAGCTAGCCTGCCTGCGCAGGCAGGTCAGGGTGGAAACGAATGGCGCGATGTTCCAAAAGAGCAAGGCGAGGCGCAGGTTTTATCAGACGCGGAGATTCTCCAACTTACAGAACTTATTCTCAAAATCGAGCAGCACTACAACTTCCCCGTAGACGTGGAGTGGGCGCGCGAGGACGGGAAGTTCTATATTGTGCAAAGTAGGCCGATTACTACGCTTAGTACTCCAGTTCAGGCATCTAAATCGGTTGTTACTATGCTTTCCAAAATTTACTCCCGGGAGAAAACGTTGTTTTATTTTTCCATGTGGAATGATAGCGACAGAATGGGCTGGAAAAGTTTTCTCGGCCATGATGTGAACTGCAATCTTTTTATCGTACCTCCCCCGGGCCAGAAGGGTTCGGTGTGGTATGTTCAAGAAGAGTTTTCGACTATTGATAAGAAACTCAAGGAAAAATTAAAAACTGATCCTGCTATTGTAGCTCGCTTAGTGGCAACCCTTGAAGCCAACTGGGAGAAAATAGAACCGTATCTTACTGATAAGAAAAACATTCAATCATCTGAGGAGTTCGATAGTTACTATAAGTCTTTAGTTGTCTGGTGGTCGGCGATGAATACGGCGTTTGGCATACCGGACATGGAAGATGTAGGGGCAGCAACTCGAGAGACGTTTCTATCCTGGCGAGTACAATCAGAGAGGTATACCGAGAAAATGAATAAGTTGATGGTAAGCTTCTTTCAGGAACACTTCCCAGAGCTTCGCGAGTTATATTTTTGCGTGACGCCCCGCGAGGTGATAAAGCTTGCCTCTGGCTATGATGAAAAACTTGTTGCAACTATTAAGGAGCGGAAGGATGGCTGCATTATGCTGAATGAGCAGATATATCCCTTACGGCGTCTCCGGGATATTCTGGCCGAACATCATATTTCTTTGGAAGAGGTTACAGTTGATAAAGCAGATATTATCAAAGGCAGTCCTGCTTATAAGGGTAAAGTTGTAGGGCGAGTGGCCAAGATTCTCTCCTTCGCGGACATGAAAAAATTGCAAGCAGGCAATATACTCGTGACCGAGATGACAAACCCCGACTATGTTCCCATTATGAAGCTTGCCGGAGCTATTGTGACGGATGAAGGCGGAGCTACTTGCCATGCCGCGATTGCTAGCCGCGAATTCCAGGTACCCTGCATCGTAGGCACCCAAATAGCTACCAAAGTTCTCAAAGACGGTGACCTGGTTGAGGTGGATGCGGATAGGGGGGTGGTGAGGATTATCGAGGCGAATCATTAGTGCGAAAAGTATTGTAAATGCTAAAGTAAACTTATGGACAACAAGACGACGTGGGAGTTCGTGATTTCGCGTAAGATGGGGCTGTTCGAAACGTGGTGCTCCGGCGAAGGGTATAAGAATTTGCCGTTTGGGTGCCGCATGAATAATGTGATTGTGAGCAGAGATGGTGTTATCAAAAGGTACAATAGCAGCGCGGACATGAAGAATCTTGAGCAGAAGATTCAGTCCAATGACGTCATCCCTGTGCTTACAAAGCTCGCTGAATACGACGATCAACTCAACGAAGTTCTTAAGATGGATCCTGTCACCAGCCGGTGGAAATTTTTGGATGCGGTGTTTAAAACCTGGATATATGAGATATTTGGATACTACGTGGGTATATATTCTAAAGATCCCGCGGCGATAGCGCTTGTTGAAAAGTTACGCGGCGTACACAATGCTCAACATGTTGCAGCATCTGAATTTGTGCCGAAACTTCTAGAACAAATCTCGGATCAAACAGGGATTGAAACCGAGCTCCTTAAGTATGCTACGCCACAAGAAGTGAGGGATCTCAAGTTTGACGCAGAAGAGCTCAAGAAACGCCAAAAGTTTTATGTGCTTGCTTTGATTGATAATGAAACGTCCTTTTACGCACAAGACACTGCTGAACAAAAAATAGCCGAGTTGGGCATTCAGGAAGAGCAAACAGACGTTGGGAAGGTAGAACAGATGAGTGGCACTGTTGCATATAAAGGCTTTGTTTCAGGAAAAGTTGCGATTGTGAACGATGAGCAGGATTTGGAGAAGATCAACGAAGGTGACATTTTAGTCAGTATCATGACACGCACAACGCTTGTATCGGGCATGAAAAAATCCGCTGCTATTGTAACCGACGAAGGTGGTGTAACCTGCCATGCAGCGATTATCGCCCGCGAACTGAAAAAGCCATGCATCATCGGAACAAAAATTGCCACCCTAGTTCTCAAAGACGGCGATATGGTGGAGGTGGATGCAAATAATGGTATAGTAAAAATTATTAAATAACTTTTATTATCATGGGTGAAAAATTTGCAGATGTAGAAGGGAATGCAGAGGTTTTGAAGGGAAAAAATGTCGAGATCCTTTTGAAATTCCAACGCCATGGCTTGCGTGAGGGCTTGAACCTTACACCGGAGGGCCGGGAGATTACTCGAGACCTTGCGGAAAAGAGCAATTGGCGAGTAACAGATGATTCAGAGAGTAGTGCTCGCGCATTCGATGCGGCGAAAGCAATTGGATCGCCGCAAGGAGCGCCTAAAGCGACACCAGAGAATCCGCGCCCAATGTCGCGTGCTCTTGAAACCGCGCATATCACAGCCGAGACGGTTGCGGGGGAGCGAGCGGGAGAATGGAAATCACGTCCAGAAAAGCGCTTAAATTATGAAAATATAAAAACTCCTAAGCCATATAACCACGAAAAAATTTATAACGGGGCTCTTGCAGCGGCTATCCGTAAGCTCGGCAGAGGAGACTTAGAACAGAAAGATCTCACGAAAGAGGAGAAAATTCAAGTTACTGAGGAAGCACAAGCTGTGGTGATACAACATATAAGTTCTCTCGACACCCCTGAAGCACAGGTATTCAAAAAAGAAAATGCAGGGATGTTTGCTGATCTGGTTGAACATTATATGGATATGACACATTATCTTAATAATGATTCTAAGGTGTTGTATGTAGCGGGGACCCATGGGGGTACGATGGAATGGCTCTTACAAGAAGCTCTTGTTCATACCGATGCCCAGGGCAATAAAATAGTAGGATTCAAAAGTCCCGATGAAATCGGAGGAGGATTTAATTCTTCGGATGCGTACAACGTGGATATTATGAATGATGAAAACGGTGATCTGAAAGATTTGCGAGTCACATTCGATAATCCCGAGCGCCCGCAAGAAGAAATGCATCTCGACGTCGAAAAAATACACGAGCTCGCTACTTTTTACCGTACGTTGCACGAGCAACCTGTGCAAGAAGGTAAACAATAACGTCAACCATGAACGAACAGGAAAAGTTTGGTAGACAGGAGAATTTCTTTGTTTCAAAAGAACGATGGGGTGAGGAGCTTTCTTCAATGGCTTTGCCAGAGGAGGATATCCGTTCAGTGAAGTTACAGGAGTTTCTTCCCCAAATTCCTGCAGATCCGGCCATGCCTGTATCGGAGCTTGTTGATCGATGCCTCCAGGCGCTTAAACAGACGTCTATCTCACCGGAAGAGCGGAAGCTCCTCGCGGATGTGACTACAGAGGAGATTGATGGTATTATGGCGCCTTACGCCGAACGGCTTGCAGCCTTGATTAAGGAATCGGGTAAAACGTCGGTGAGTATTGTCAGTCTCGGCTGTGGGAGTAGTGGCCACATCGAGCAAATTCTCGACCAGCACATTAAGCAAGAGTTGGGTGATGCCATAACCGTTGAATGGCTTGGTATTGAGACCAACGATAAACGCACAGAGGACTCATTTTTTAGGGATCACCCGTTCACGGCAATCCCACCCTCCGAAGCTCCCCAGTATGCTTCACTGGCAGAGGAAGATTCTTTGCGGTTGCTGATTGCTAATTATTCCTACCATCATTTAGGAAGAAGCTTCGAGGAGTTCGTAGCACAGTGCAAGGGTATGGATAGGGTAATCATGCTGGAACATCCCGTCACCAAGGAGAAATGGGCTGATCCTGTTCATCGCGTTGCTAAGACTTCCTATGATATTCTCGTTAACGAAGCAATCGACCCCGAGTGGATTTCACAGGCTGGGCTTTCTTCCGATGTTTTCAAGGTCAATTATCTGTTGGAGGAAGAGATACCAAAAGACAGCACTGTGATGCGGTTTCCAAGTGTAGTGCCGGGTTCAGCGATTATTGACTTTAAGCCTTAAAAGATAATGACCGTCGAAGACTTCAAATCAGGTGATTGGATTAAAACTTGGGCCGGGCAGTGGAGCTTTTTGACGTGTTCGCATTGGGGTGAGCGGTATACCCGAAGTTATGTGATTAATGGCAAGGTGTTTCTGCACCGGACAATTTTCTTTTTTAATGAAGGGAAAAGCTCTTGCAAGGTATAGTACGTATCGTGCTCGATCCTACAAAAGCTGAGAATTTTCACAAAGGAGATATTTTGGTTACTGGAATGACACGCCCCGAGTATTTATAGCTGATGCATAAAGCAGGTGCCTTTATCATAGATGCCGGAGGTATTTTATCTCACGCAGCTATTGTAGCTCGAGAGCTGAAAAAGCCCTGTGTTATTGGCACAAAGATAGCAACAAAAGTCCTCAAAAATGGCGATCTGGTGGAAGTGGATGCGGATAATGGTATAGTAAAAATTATCAAATAAAATTTATGGAAAGCGAAAATCTACAAAATCCTGAAGTCCAAAGGGTGGGTTTGTTGGAAAAAATTAACAAAGCTCTTGCTGATTTAGGTAGCACTGGCAAGTGGAAAAGAGCACCAGAATTTTTAGAAGGATATGCGCCATTGAGGGACAAAACTGTTGTGATGGTTGATGATGTAAAAACTGTTTTGGAAAATTTTGCTCCGCATCTGATGGTCGCTACAGACGGCAAAGCCTCTTTTGTTGAGTATAAAGGTCAAAAACTAGACGAGCTAATTCAACAAATCATGGAGTATAACCCCAACATTGTTGTTATGGATTATCACCTTTCAGAAAACATGAAAGGTTCAAGTGTTATTAAAGCACTGAAGAAGCAAAATTTTGCTGGCGAAGCCGTTGGTTTTTCTTCAGACAATCATACTACAAAAGAATTTATGGACGCTGGTGCGAAAGGAGCTGTAGACAAAGGTGGCTATTCTCCCGAAAAGTCAGTTGAGGAATTAGCAAACTTAATTTCTAAAGAGTAAAATGCCGCGAGGAATTGGTGAAATGTTTCGTTTTGGCGAAAGGTCGAAGCAGGAGAGCAGTTTTGAATTTACCAAAATTGAAGATGAACGAAATGCCGCATCAGCCGAGCACTTGAACGTCGTCTATGGCAAGGGAGAAAAAGCGAATAAAAAAAGCCCTCGCGATTGTTACAGATGAGGGTGGTACGACATGTCATGCTGTGATTATCGCACGCGAACTTCAAAAACCCTGCATCGTAGGCACTAAAATAGCTACCAAAGTTCTCAAAGACGGCGATCTGGTGGAAGTGGATGCGAATAACGGGGTGGTGAGGATTGTGAAGAGAGCTTGATTTTTCGCCTCCTTTTGGTATTATGTGGTTATGGCAGAAACAATTATTAGTGAAAAAAGAATAAGCGATACTGTTCGCAGGGAAGTCATAGATGTTATCCGCGAAGTGTTAAGCGACCCAGATGCTGGTTTGGCATTGACGCCAAAGATTACCCAACGTCTTAAATATTCTCAGAAATCGAAGAAGATGGGACATGTAAAGCCATTAGCCGCTATTTTTGAACAATATGGTGTTTGATTTGTATGTCACGGCAATGGCGTTTTGAAATTACAGCGGAAGGACAAGAGGATCTAAAATGCCTCGACACTCATCCAAGGAAACGTGTACTGGAAAAACTCAAGTGGCTTACTGAAAATTTTGATCATCTTACTCCCCTACCTTTAGGCATTCCATGGAAGGGATTTTTTAAGTTGCGTGTTGGTGATTGGCGTGTAGTATATGAGGTAGAAAACGAGAACAATCTTGTTACGGTCCATGTCATTGACCGGCGCGATACTGTATATAAACGTAGAAAGAACTGATGAATGCAGTATCACCTGCCATGCAGCGATTATCGCTCGAGAAATGAAAAAACCCTGTATTATTGGCACAAAGATTGCCACCCAAGTATTGAAAGACGGCGATTTAGTCGAGGTAGATGCGGATAAGGGGGTGGTAAAAATTATCTCAAAAAATAGTAGGTAATTAGTGTTAGAATGAATACATGTGCTATCATATAACAACGCAGATAATAGGCTTGACCGTAATCACCCGCATGCCGTTTTTGAGAATAGTTTTCGTGTGATGCATGCTGGCATAGTAGCATACCAACCAGCAATTTCAACTCCACCATTCACTACTTGAACTGCAAAGCACCGGAACACTAACATACATCTTTTGACGATCGTCAAAAGATGTATGTTAGTGTTAAATAAAAAAGAGGCGTTGCCGCCTCATTACTACTCTCTCGTAAAAAAATTTGTGTTTCTAAATCTGAGCCGCTTCCCGACGGTTTTCCCCCGTTTGTATGTTGTCCTCATTGCCACAAAAGACAGTATAAACGCGGCCAGAGCATATAGCAGCCCCAGGCCATAATTTTGTTCTGTCAATTTCACGCCAGCCGCAACACCAAGAAGTACGCAGATCCCGGATACCATACACGCTGCGATAGCCAGCATTTTATATATACCTCAAATTGCTTACTTATGCCCAGCATAGCGCGCATTACATTTTATATCAAATAAAAAAGAGGCATTTCTGCCTCACATCACATAGTTAACCCTAAAGAACCCAGAATAGTGTGTGCCCACATTATCACCTAGGAACCTCGATAATAAAATCAAAGTCAAAGTCACATCCCTCGAACCTGCCTTTTCTAAAGGCATCTAACTCCTCGGCATCCTGTATTGGATCACGCATTTCAAGTGAGGTTAAGCCCAAAGTAAGGAGGTTCACCAGAATCGTATCAACCCCGACGTCATTCTTAATGGCTAGATAGTAAGCATGACGGGAAAAATCTTTGGGCCGTTCCACTTTCATATACGGGAACGCGACATCTACAATCTTACCGAAACAGAGGGTGCTATATGTTTCATCAGGACCTTTCCAAAATACAAACTTCCCAACGAACTCTCTCATCATTTTTTCCAAAAGCTCCATGCGCTTTCTCCTTTCGACAAAAATCTTTCGCTTACCCTATCATCTCCCCAAAATATTTGTCAAGCGAGCGAGCTTGACTCATAATTTTAGGTTGTGATATCATAAAAAACATGAACAAAATATATAAAAAATTATATGTACATACGCAATATGGAGATCACCTGTGTGTCTTCGAGCAAGATGAAAAGAGTGGCTTTATCGTCACTGTTCCCGGCCTTCACGGGGTGGTGACATGGGGTAGGAATATCACGCATGCAAAGGAGATGGCAAAAGAGGCCATCCAGCTTTGCATAGAATGCAGAGCAGAAGAAACAATACAGCACACAAAAACACACATGCCTCGTCGATCCATTTCGCCGACAAAAAATAAAGGCGGGCAGAAAACGCGTGAACCCGTTGTGGCATGAGTATTATTCCCATACTTACACCAAAGAAGTTACTCGTAATTCTGCTTAAGGCAGGATTTTATATTGTTCGACAAAAAGGAAGTCATATTTGGCTTACGAATCCACTCACACAAAAAAGCACGACCATTGCTTTGCACACAAAAGATTTTTCACGTAAGATGACTTTCACCATTTTGAAACAGGCAGGAATCTCAATCCAGGACTTTTTGCGCATTTTAAAAAATAAATAATTGTTTTACCTGAGCGGCAACGCATCACTTGACGCGCGGGGCGCCAAATTGTCACTGATAAACAAAAAAAGAGGCTTTTACACCTCTTGAGATCAAATTTTACAGTATCTTTTTACGGGGATGACTTACGCGAACCGTACTTTATGGAAAGTACACTACTGAAAAGCCCACAAGCGAAACCCACCACAACCCAGATGAACCCGTTTGCATTGCCTGCCCACATCTGTGCGCCGCCATAGACAGCAGAAATTATGCTCACCAAAACCAAAACCGATATTGCAAGTAGATAATACATGTCACCTCCTGTGTAGTTTTTTCCTATCTTATCTTATCATCTCCCCGAAATATGCATCAAGCTCGGCGACGGGTTTGCGAATTTGCGCGGCCGTATCGCGGTCGCGTACGGTTACGGTGTCGTCTTCAAGAGTTTGAAAATCAATCGTAACACACCAAGGCGTACCAATTTCATCCTGCGCATAGTAGCGTTTGCCGATGTTGCCGCGGGCGTCCCATGAAACTTGAAACCTGAAACTTGAAACCTGAAGAGCTTTATAAATCTCTTGGGCTTTTTCAACTAGCTGCGGCTTATTCGCGAGCAATGGAAACACAGCCACTTGATAGGGCGCGAGCTTTGGTGGGAGTTTTAGATATACCCGCTTCTTGCCGTCCAAATCTTGCTCGCGGTACGAATCAAGCAACACCACCAGAACCGAGCGATCCACGCCCCACGTCGGCTCAATTATATGCGGCCAAAATTCTTCCCCCGTGTCGGGGTCACGATATGGCGCATCCTTAAAATGGTTCTTCAAATCAAAATCGGTTCGATACGCAAGACCGTAGAGTTCCTTTCTTCCGAATGGATACTCATACTCAAAATCAATCGTGCGCCGGGAATAGTGCGCGCGTTCTCCTTCCGGAATTTCCGCCTCATGCACATGGGAACGCTCCACGCCGAGATCATCCAACCACTGCCACATTTCTTCCCGCCAATATTCAAACCACTTTTTCCACTCGCCTTCGCGCACAAAAACCTTGCGCAGTTTCGGGACGAAAATATACCTCGTTCGCTTTTTCTTCCCCAGTCTGACTGGGTTCGGCGGGACCCAAAAACGTTTTTAACATTAAATTAAACTGCCGCGCATCGGTAAGCTCTCCCCCGCATGACGGACATTTCTTTACGTCTTCTAATTGATCCTGCCGGAAACGCTCATGACATTTCTTGCATTCCACCAACGGATCGGAAAATTCTTTCAAATGCCCCGAAGCTTCCCACACCTTCGGATTCATAATCAACGCGGTATCAAGCCCAAAGACATCGCTCCGGCGACGCACAAAACGATCCCACCACAATTTCTTGATATTATTTTTCAGCTCAACACCCAGCGGGCCATAGTCCCATGAGTTTGCTAACCCGCCATAAATTTCCGATCCGGGGAAAATAAACCCCCGCCTTTTACATAAGCTAATTATTTTTTCCATTAAATCATTTTCCATATTTTCTACTCTTCATGTTTCATGCTTCAAGTTCCATGCTCCATGTTCTATTGTACCACCTCATACTCATTATTTGTAACTTTGGTGTCGGCCAATATACGCGTTGTCACATTTGTTTCGTCATCTTGTAGAGACAATCCGGTAAACGCATCATGACCCGATGCTTTTGAACTGGATAAAATTTCAGGCTCGCGCCCGACATGGCTTACGCCCGGCGTTATACCGACCTGAAATGAAACTTCCCGCGCCGGCCGTGTATAGCCGGTACCGGCAACCACAAACCCGGCATCCCACGTAATCTCACGCGTATCGGGGTCATATACCACCTGTTCACCGGACGGCGCAATCACGTTTTTCCACTCCACATACGCCGGCACAGATGCATGCACCGATACTCCTTCCGCATCATTCGCGCTGGACGTAAGCGACCACATTACAGTATAGGTAGTCTCCATGCCAACCCGCGGCGGCAACGGGCCCGTGTTTTGAAACACGCCGCTACGCTGCAGGCCCCGGCTTACAAATCCAAACTGCGTAGCAACCTTTACCACTGCGCTATCTTCGCCTTCGGTCTTAACCCCGGCAAATCCCTCCGGCACGGTGTTGGTATACATTTTTGCCTCAACCGTCACCGTAAAATTCTTATCTTCGATCAACTGTATAGGCAAATGGGCAAGTACCGGCACTTGTAATTCTACTACACCGGACTGTCCCGGCGAGACAAACCGAAACGCTGGCTCTTGCGTGGCGGTCCAGACTATCTTATGCCGTGCGCTATCATACGAACCTTTGGACGAACTCACGTGTGTGTAATCTACCGCCACACCAGAAATTATCGCTTCCATCAAAATATTTCGCGCGCTGACCGGCAAATTGTTTCGCCAAATGATAGAAAAATTAACAGTCTGTCCGGGAGTAATACCAATGTGATGATTTTCCGACAGCCGCACATCCACCGCAAGGAGCGTATCATGTATCACCAATGATTTTGATACCTGACCATACGAGCTCCAAATCTCCGTCTCTTCATTCAACAACCCGATACGCACATCAAAATGCTTCAGCTCGTCGGGGTTGCCTGTAATCGTACCGATAATGACAATGGACCCCTCCCCGCGAGAAGGAATGTCACCCAGGCGCCAAAGATTATTGTCTTTAGAAGACACGGGGGAAGCCGAAGTAAACTTAAAACCGCTCGGATACAGAATATCAAGAAACACGTCTTTCAAAAGAGATTCCGTTGTTGAGACGTAATCAATGACAATTTCAATTTGTTGTCCTCCTGTCGCGTCAGCTGGCATAGCAATCGCGATGCCAATCGGCGAGCGCTCCACGGCAACGCTAAACGTGCTATCCTTCCCGAAACGGGCGCTTGAATTTTGAGGACGATATTCCAACGTCGCTTTGGCAGTTAGCACATCTCCTTCTTTCCCGAACAAAAACGCCCTAAATACCTCGCGCCGCTCTTCATTCGGCGTCAAGCGCCCAATGGTAATACGCTCACGGAAAGGGCCGCGGGGTATCTCACCAACAAGAGGCCGCGCGCCTTCCGGATATTCAAAAATTAAGTCCACACTTTCAAGCGCGACGCTGTTGCGATTTTGGAACCGCACTTCAAACGTCACATTCTCGCCCACGGTAATTTTTTTTGGCGCTTCCACCGCGAGAAAAATATTCTCTTTTGTCACAGATGCGCGCTCCCCCAGCACGACAAAAACAACTGCCGCGACGGCAAGCGCAATGACACCAAATATGATCGTTGCAAACAAGGCGTAGCGCAGTATGCGTTTTTGTTGCTGATGCTGTATGTGCTCTGCAAGCGCGGGGTCTTTTCTGCTTCCCCATGTGCGCGGTCCTGACATCGGCGCAGGGCTCAGCGTGGGATTGCTCTGCCGTTCAAGAAATGATTCTTCCTTGCGAAATAAACGCTTTCGAAGTTCTTCTAGTTTATCCATTGATGTAGCAAAATTTACTTTGAGTTACGAAACTCCTATAAAAATCCCCCTTCATCCCCCTTTTCCAAAGGGGAAATATACGCTCCTCCCTTTGGAAAAGGGAGGTTGGGAGGGATTTTGTAATTCAAAGTGGTTTATATAAAACCCTACTATAAGTATATGATTTTTTTACGGCGATAGGAATGTCTGCACAACATGAGGAGGCGGCCCTACATATACATACACCGCGCGTAAAAATGCGCGCACGTCTTCTCGTTCCTCTCTGCCTAGGGACGCAAGCACGGAGACATTCTTTGCGTTGTAGAGAACATCAACAATTGTAGGGCGCTTGCCAGGTAAATATCCCAAAATGGAAAAGAGTTTTATCTGGAAACCATACAGCAATGGCGTAAGCTGAACGGCTGTAAGACATGTTTCATTCAGAAAAGCAAATGTTTCAACCACCAGTTCCCAAAGTAACGGGTCGCCTTCTTTCTCACCCACCAGGTGAGATATCATATCTCCCACTGCCCGGGCGCCGCGAAAACGGAACAGCTCGCTTTGCAGACGGGTATACCCAGGGCGCGCCTCGGCATACGTAAGGCGATACAGTTCTTTGCCCGCGACAAACCCAACATGTACCCGCGCGTACATATCAAGACATCCGCGCATTTTCGACTTTTCATAGCGGATGCCCTTCGCGAGAACCGGAACTAAACCGTACCGTTCTGTGTACAAAGAAAACAGTCTATCTCCTTCAGCGCGCTGATAAGAATCAAGCACCAGCGCCTCCGTTATATGGTGCGTATACGACATGCATTAGGCGTTAGGCTCTAGGCATTAGGATTTGTGAATTATGGAAACAAATACATCGTGCTTGTCTAAAACAATCTTATACTCCCCACGTTCCGATACCATAATCAATTCATCCGCATGTACCGCGCTTGTTATTTCGTTTTTGTTGCGCTCAAAAAAATCGTTTGGAAAGTCCACGCCGTGCACGTGAAGCACAATCCGGTCTTGCGGTTTGAGACCCTCATTTTTGCGTGCATCCTGCACGCCGCGGACAAATGCGCGAAGCATTCCTTTTTCGCGGAGTTCCGGAGTAATGTTTGTATCGATCCATGCCCCATCTTCTACCGCAAGTGATGTATCCTTTTCTACTACTTCTATATTGACTCTGTCGCGAATAATCGCGCGATACTCTTCTTTGTCCGGCAAGTCAAAAACCCTTGCGCGCCCAAGCGGCTGGCGCACGGGGATACCTGCGGCACTCCGCGCAGCAAGAATGTTCTCTACGACCGAGCGAACTACACCCATGCTCTGCCAAGATTCTTTATAGTTTTGCGGCAGTACAGGCAATGAAAGCCAGTCCTCCAGATGCACCGACTCTCTGGCATCATCATATTTCACTTTCGCATATAAACTCTCGGCAAGAAACGGCGCTAGCGGCGCCACGACTTTCGCAAACTCAACCAACACGTACCTAAAATACGCCAGCGCTTCATCACGCCGCTCGGCCCCCTCTTTGAACCGGTCGCGCGAATACTGCAGATACACGGTAGATAGCACATCGGCAAATTCACTCATAGCCCGGGCGGCCGTAGAAAGCTCGTAGGCTTCAAGCGCGTGTCCGATTTTGCCCGCGGTTTGTGAAAATTCATAGATTATAAATTTATCAAGCGCGTGCGCGTGCTCCCTAAAATCGGGACGGGAAACTGTACCCGTATTATACAACTCATAGAACGAGTATACATTCGCAAGGCGGCCGATAATTTTTTTCGAGACCTCATCAACTCCTTTCTCTGAAAAATTCAGGTCTTGGGCCAAGACCGCAGGCGAAGAGAGCAAATACAATCGCAATGCGTCTGCCCCGTATTTCTCTACCATCTCCATCGGGTCGGGATAATTTTTGAGGCGTTTTGACATTTTCTGCCCATCCTCGGCAAGAACAGTACCGTTCACCAATACATGCCGGAATGCCGGTTTTCCGAAGAGCGCGACAGCAAGAACATGAAGCGAATAAAACCAGCCGCGCGTCATGTCAATGCCTTCCGCAATAAAATCCGCCGGAAACCCTCCTTCACTCTTCGAGTTTCGGAGGGCAAGCCCTTCCCTCGCGTCTGCAGTTGGATCAAAACCTTCCAAAGGTTTACCCATGTAATGACGCTGGCCATAGGGCATGGAGCCTGATTCAAACCAACAGTCAAACACTTCCGGTATCCGCTTCATTGTGCCCCCACAACCGCATTTCAACACCACCTCATCAATATATGGTTTATGGAAATTGAGACGACCATCTTCATCATACGGAACATTTTTGAGTTCTGTCGTGCGAAGCTCACCCTGCTTTATATATCCATGCTCGCGGAAAGCGATAATTTCTTTTTGAGAAAGATTTTGCAAAGTTCCTTCAAGCATCCACAAAGGATCGCCGTGACTTATTATGAGAATCTTTTTTCCTTCATTTTTTGCATCCGCCTCGCGGATAAAACTCATCACGCGCCGCCGCACGTCTTCAAGCGTCTCCCCTCCTTCCGGTTTTTTGGTAAACCGCTCTTCGGGAGAAGCAAAGAACGCTTGATACTCGGCAACGGTACGCCCCTCAAACTGTACGCCGTGATTAAGCTCCCACAGCCGTTCATCGTACGTTACGCGTATGCCAAGCTCTTTGCCTATAATTTCTGCAGTTTCTTTTGTACGGATAAAATTGGACGAATAGATAGCGTCAACTCCTCCTTCTTTTTTGAGTTTTTCCGCAAGCGTTTGTATGTCGTTTCTGCCTCTCTCGGAAAGGTGTACGGGCACATCGGGCCTGGAACTTATCACAATAGGATCGTAGTCCTTTGGATTATCTTTTTCATGAGGCAAGTCTTCGCGTTCACCGTGACGTAAAATGTAAAATGCATTTGCTTTATGCATGCGGCGCGCTTCCAAGTCCGCCAATGATCCTGCGACAAATATTTCTTTACAATCAAGGCATTTCCACACGGGAAGCGGCGCTCCCCAGTAGCGCGTGCGGGAAATCGCCCAGTCAGGCGCCGTTTCGAGTCCTTTGCCAAACCGTCCTTCTTTCAAATGCGCCGGTATCCAGGTGATTTCTTTGTTGGCGCGGATAAGTTCTTCGCGAATTTTAGGCACATGTACAAACCAAGAGTTCGCGGCATAATTCAAAAGTGGCGTATCGCATCGCCAGCAATGAGGATACGAATGGGTAACAGTTTCTTTCTTGAAAAGTAACTCATGAGCATCTAAATATTTCAAAATCTCAATATCCGTTTTTTGATGGTCTTGTTTTGGTTTTACGGGAAGCCCCGCAAAATCTGTTACTTGTGCTGCAAATGTGCCGTTCACTAAAACATGTTGAATAAACGGCAAGTTTTCTTTTTTGGCAAGCGCCATGTCTTCCTCGCCAAACGCCGGCGCGATGTGTACAATACCCGTACCTTCGCCGGTTGTTACAAAATCAGCCGCGTATATCTTCCAGCCATTCTCACGGTTTTTCAAACTTTCGTCGGAAACATAATAGTCAAACAACGGCTTGTATTTTTTACCAACAAGTTCAGAACCCAGAAATTCCTCTACAATTTCAAAATCGCCTTCTAGTTCCGAAAATCGATCTTTCGCAAGAATATATGATTCCACACTTCGTGGTTCTTTATTTGTAACTCGTATGTATGCAATATCAGGATTTACTGCCAATGCAACATTCCCCGGAAGCGTCCACGGTGTTGTAGTCCAAGCGAGGACGTAAGTCCGAAGCTTGTCCTTCGTAGCTTCATGCGAAGAAGGACTCTGTTCGGAGATACCCGGCTCATCCTCCAACTCAAATTTCACCGTGACAGAAATATCTTTAATGTCTTTGTATCCCTGGCTTACTTCAAAGTTGGCAAGCGTTGTCTCGCACCGCGGACACAAATGCATGGATTTGTATCCTTCATATATAAGGCCCTTATCATAGAGTGTTTTGAATATCCACCACACGCTTTCGGTATACGTCCAGTCCATAGTTTTGTAGTCGCTCTCCATATCCACCCAGCGGCCTATGCGAGGAATAATGCGCTTCCAATCGTTGGCGTAGCGGAGCACGGAGTCCTCGGCAATGCGGTTGAACTTGGCGATGCCGAATGTTTCAATGTCTTTTTTGTGTTCAAGCCCGAGTTCCT
>VMFT01000042.1 GCA_007376195.1 Parcubacteria group bacterium Gr01-1014_29
GCTCTTTCCCTGCCCCAGCGTTGCTTTTGCCACGCCGTCCAGCCCCACGCGATGCCCGAGAAACTTCACGGCATCCGCAAAAATATCCGTCAGCGCGATAGGGGCGAGCACGGCCTTGTCCACATACGCTTCCAGCACGGGGATATCAAAGTGAATGATGTTGAAGCCGATGAGGTGCGCGGTCCCTTTGAGCAGCTCGGTGAGCCGCGGCAGTTCGTGCTCTTCAAACGCAAAAAAAGCGTCCTGTCCGTACGAGTAGACGCCCGCAACCGAAATGCCCAAGTCGCGGATATTTTTCTCGCCTCCGACTTCGGCAAACGCTTTTTTAGTTTCCAGATCAATCACTATCGTATCGCGCATACGGAGAAGTATAACCGCGTCCGTACAAAAAATCAAATGACAGACATGGTTGCTTTGCAGAATATCCTTAAGTTTGTTTACAACTTTCTATACTTCGTGCTTCTTCCAAGATTTTTGTGTTTGACTTTAATATGTAAACATAAAACATGTGCTTGAAGGGTGAGGGATTAATCTGATATATCCAACTATATCAGATTGTATCAGATTAGTAAAAGCGCTCGGCTGTGGGTAAGTTTACTACTTTTTTAAGTTGATATGCGGTAAAATAGGGGCATGAGGATTAATAATCAAAATTTGGCACAGGTTTCGTCTCTCTCTCTCTCTCTCGTGACCGGCTAAGTTCTCGCCGTCACTCTTCAAGCGCCGGGTTTACACTAATTGAAATACTTTTAGTTGTTGCCGCCATTGCTATCTTGGCGGGTATTGTTATTTTTGCCATTAACCCCAATAAACAATTGGGTGATACTCGTAATGCCCAGCGTCGCGCGGATGTGAATACTATACTCAATGCCGTCTATCAATACACCATTGATAACAACGGAACACTCCCGACCACTATTACCACGACCGCAACAGAAGTTTGCAAAACCGGCGGCACCTGCACGAGTTTGATTGATCTCTCTGTTCTAACTGCAAGCGAAAAATACATTGTCTCCATGCCTGAAGAACCCCAAAAAACCAACGCCAATGGTGCGGGCTACATGATCAAAAAATCAGCCAATGGCCGCATCACAGTTGATGCACAGTTTGAAGAGCAGGGCGCAACGATTAGCGTAACAAGGTAAAATATATGAACGTACCAGAAAATAAATTAAGTACCAATGAGAATGACGGCCTGTCAGTAGCACGCCCGGGGCAAATCCCAAAAGCAAAGAATACGAATAAAATTGTGCTTGGCGTTGGGGTCGCGTTTCTTATCGTTATCCCTCTCTGGATTTGGCTCATAGCGCCGCAATTGACCAAACTCCCGTCAGATTTTTCATACAAAGCTGATGTATTTTCTTTGGACAATTTTTATGATGAGGCCAAGCAACAATTTGGAGGTGAAAAACAATCAGTCACCAAATTTTCATATGAGGCAACAGAACAAAAACAAGGCAATCTTATCATCAAAAATGTTTTTGATGTTCGCACAGTCACGGGAGATAAAATCTTTGCGGTTGAGCGACTCTACGGCATTGATCCGAAAACAGGTAAGCATGTTGCGGGTTTTGGCGACCACGATCGTGATGGCTATCTTTTTACTCCGCGCAATTTGAAAAAGGGCCAGCCATTTACTTACTGGCATATTAACTATGACGGCCCGGCGCATATGGCGTTTGTGGGAGAAGAAAATTTGTTTGGCTTGCCAGTATATCGCTACGAAACGCACTATGAGGGTGTGAAAATTGACCAAACTGCAAATCTCGGTTTTCTTCCCGGAGTTGGCAAAACACGCGGGGTGGAGCTTGAACCATATTTACAATTATGGATAGAACCCGTCAGTGGACATTTAGTAAAGTACAAAGATGATACCATTGCCTACTATTACGATCTCAAGACAGGCCAGAAACTCAATCCATGGAACCATTTTGGCAACACCTATACGCGCGATAGCCTCCTTAAGCAGGTGGGGCTTGCCAAGAGTGAAAAATTACAACTTACTTTGGTTGAAATCGTGGTTCCCGCGTTTTTAGCTCTCCTTGCTCTTGCGCTCGTTATCTTCAAATACCGTAGAAAGACAGCCGTAATCGTTTTTATACTTGGTCTGCTCGGTTTAGGCGCTTTTATGTTTACTCGTTTCTATGCTCCCACAGGAACCGAAACAATTAAGATTGGCATTGCGCGTTGGGTGGAAAACCCCCTGCATGAGCGCAATATTGAAGGCTTTAAAGATGCTCTTAAAAACGCTGGCTTTGTGGAAGGACAAAATGTTGTCTATATTATGCCACCAGCGTCAAATGTTGACGCGCAAAAGCACAAACAACTTGTACAATCATTGGTTGATCAAAAGGTACAACTTATTTATTCGCTTACCACTCCTGGGACACTCGTCGCCAAAAGCACAACCACTAAAATTCCGATTGTCTTTTCTATAGTTACCTATCCCGTGGAAACGGGGGTGATTAATTCACTCCAGAATTCACGCAACAACCTTGTCGGCACCAGAAACTGGGTGCCGGTGGAAGAACAGCTGGCTGTATTTCTAGAGCTTGCTCCGACCGTAAAGTCGATTGGCTTTGTGCACCGAAAAGACGAACCGAATTCAACCATTCAATTTAATGAAATGAAACGCGTTGCCGCAACCCGCGGCATTGTCGTCATTGAAATCGCTCCCTCGCGTCTTGAGGAAATTACCACGTTACTCGAAGCATCTCGTGCACAGATAGATAGCATCTATTCGGCCTGCGACACTCTCATTCAGGCGGAACAAGGCGAAGATACAGTTATTACATTTGCAAAAAAATACAAACTGCCCGATTTCGCCTGCATAGAAACAGGTATACGCAAAGGGAGTTTGGTGGGTACCGTAGCTGATTTTGCTGAAATTGGGAAACTGGCGGGAGAAAAAGCCGCTCTCATTCTACAGGGCGCTACGCCACAGTCGCTGGAGACAAACACTGTTGCCCGGCCGTTTATCTATATCAATGAAACGACTGCTCGCGCGCTCGGTATTACCATACCGCAAACACTGCTGACCAGGGCAAAAGAAATTATCAAATAAGTTGCTATGTCGCTCAAGCTCAAATTCTTATTTTTATTTATCGCGGTAGCCATAATCCCGCTTATTGTTGGGGGATTTTTTTCATTTCAAAAATCAAAGGAGGAGTTAATCAAAGAGACTACCCAAAAGCTGGTGGCGGTTGCCGACGTGCAGAAGAAACGTGTTAATGAAGCACTCAATCGGTATTTGGAGAATGTAAAGCTCGTCGCGTCACGCACCCAGTTGCGGATAAGTCTTGGCGAGTATGAAAAAAATGGCAATCCGGAAGCCCTCGGGAAAATACAAAGCATCCTCGGGGATGCAAAAGCATCCGTATCTACGATAGACGTGATTTCAGTTCGTGATCAAAACGGCGTCATCATTACATCAACCGATTCGCGTTTGGTGGGGAAGCCGGACGAGCTAAGTGAATATGCAAAAGATATACAAAACCCGGAGCTCAATGATGTGTTCAAGAATGATGCCAACCTACTCCGTGTCAGGCTTTTTGGACCGCTTTTTCTCGGGGGTCAGAAGATTGGCACGGTAGAAATGGTAATGAGTGCAGACTCGCTTGTCGCGGTTACCGAAGATTATGCGGGCCTGGGAAAAACTGGCGAGGTACAACTTGCCGAGAAAAATCTCGCAGGCGATGCTCTGTATATAACGCCACTTCGTTTTAATACTGGAGCGGCGCTCACACAAGCAATTTCAAAAGAGAAAACGAATACGGCGGTTACACATGCAATCTTAGGAGAGGAAAAAGAATTTATAGAACCTAAGTTCACCGACTATCGTGACCATTCGGTCTTTGCAGTCACACGATTTATTGACTCGCTCGGTTGGGGGCTTGTGGTAAAGATTGATCAAGCCGAAGCGCTGGCTCCGGCAGATGTGCTCCTAAAAACATTTCTTACTATCATTATTATCACTGCACTTATTGCAGTTGCGCTATCGTATCTGCTTTCCCGGATCATGACAGCGCCGATTTTACAACTTGCGAAGTTTGCTGACGAGGTTGCCAATAAGAACTTTACTACTACTACTACTACTACTACTACTACTACAAATACTCGAAAAGACGAAATAGGAATGTTGTTTCGCGCGTTTAATACTATGGTCGGGAAGCTCAAAGAATCTTATGGGAGTTTAGAAAAGAGAGTAAAAGAAAGGACAGTAGCGCTTGCCGAAGTTGCCGAAGCTGCCGAAGCTGCCGAAGCTAAAACTGAAGCTATTTTGTTCTCAATCGGCGACGCAGTTATGGCTTGTGATAAAGATGGTCTGGTGATGCTGTTCAATGGTGTGGCTGAAAAATTAACCGGATTTTCAGCAAAAGAAGTGGTCGGTCATCATTACAGCCAAGCACTTACCTTTGTCCGAGAAAATGATGGAAAAACAAGTGATGATTTTATCGCCGAAGTCATCAAAACAGGCCAAGGAACAAAAATGGCCAATCATACCTTGCTGGTTACAAAAGATGGTCAGAAGATACCGGTAGCAGATTCTGCCGCGCCGATAAAAAATGAACAAGGTAAGATTATCGGTTGTGTTTTGGTTTTCCGTGATATGACAAGGGAGCAAGAAATTAATAAATGATTGAGACGATGCAGAGAGGGGTTATAGGCGAGATGACAAAAAAACAAAGAGAATAC
Source organism: Parcubacteria group bacterium Gr01-1014_29 (assembly GCA_007376195.1). Classification (GTDB taxonomy): domain Bacteria; phylum Patescibacteriota; class Minisyncoccia; order Ryanbacterales; family 2-02-FULL-48-12; genus VMFT01. Next base: position 4,696 of record VMFT01000042.1, read on the forward strand.
CTCAACGAGATTTATAAGAGCAACGAACGAATGATAAAACTTGTTTTTGATATGTTGAATGTGCTTCGTCTGGAGGGTGGCGCTCTCCAGACGCAGAAAACGACAATCGCAATACCCGCGCTCTACGATGAACTCATGGCGACAATGGAGCCCATCACCAAAAAGACAGGTGTGATACTTAAAAATATCTCAAAAGTTCAAGGGACGATTGAGGCGGATATGCAAATACTTTTAATCATTCTTAATTGCTTTATATCTAATGCCATTGAATACTCCAATACCGGCCAGGAGGTAATACTTGATTCTAAAGAGGAAGCGGAAGCTGTCGTGTTTTCCGTCAAAGATAGCGGTATCGGTATTCCGAAAGAAGAACAGAAACAAATTTTTGAAAGATTTTACCGCGCTTCCAACGCGAAAGTGTTAAAACCCAGCGGCACCGGACTGGGGCTTTATATCGCCTCTCTCCTTGCCAAAAATATCGGAGCCACTATTTTATTTGAATCCAAGGAAAATAAGGGTTCCACTTTTTATTTACGCATCCCCAAAAGGTCGAGTGAGGTTGTAAGAGTCAAAAGCGAAGAAAAAATAATAAAATCAAAAGTATGAATAAGATATTAATTGTTGAGGACGAAGAGTTTTTAATACGGGCGTTAAAAGACAACCTTGAGGCCGAGGGCTACACGATTGATACCGCCATGAATGGCGATGAGGCAATAGAGCGTATTAAAAAAGAACAACCAAATCTGATTCTGCTTGATCTTCTGATGCCCAAACGAGACGGATTTTATGTGTTGGAAGAAGTGAAAAAAAATCCAGAATGGCGGTTGATTCCAGTAATCGTCCTTTCTAATTTGGGCGGAGACGCTGAAATCAAAAAGGCCATTGAGATGGGCGCTGATGATTATTTCGTAAAATCCCAGCATCCGATTGAAGAAGTGATTGAGAAAGTTAAGGAATATCTTGAAGGCAAAAAGTCGGTAAAGTCCCCCTTGTTAGCTGGTAGCTTGTAGTTGGTAGGTTGTAGGATAAAAATTTATGCGTCTTAAACACATTTCTTTCTACAAGCTACAAGCTACAAGCTGTTTATGTCTTATTGTGTTTTTGCTTACGAGCGTAGCGGAAGCCGCGCCCCCTACGGGTGCCGTGAAATTTGTTATTTTACAG
>VMFT01000043.1 GCA_007376195.1 Parcubacteria group bacterium Gr01-1014_29
GCGTTGAAAGAGGCGTTCGGGGTGTATAAAAAACTGCGTGCGGTGCATCCCGCTCTTGATACGATAGACATGGGCGGTGGGTTCGCGATTCCGTACGGCAAAAAGCGGCTGTACAGCGCCGATGCTATCAGCCGCCGCATTGTGCAAACCTTAAAACAGCTTGCGGATGATGCGGGTATTTCGCACCCCAATATTATTGTGGAGTGGGGGCGGTACCTGGTGGCTCCCGCGCAAATTACCGTTTTCAAAATTGTATCCGCAAAAGAAGTGTCGAAGGGGCTTGCGCGTTTCTGGTATGTGGTGGACGGTAGTTTTATGAATGACCTTTTGGATACCTGGGCGCTTCACCAAAAGTGGCATGTGGTTCCGGTAAATAAAATAGATGCAAAAAAGAAAAACCGTGTTTGGCTTGCCGGTTTATCGTGCGACTCGGACGATAAATATACGGCAAAAGACGGCTATCTTACGCTCCCGCGGCTTGAAGATTTGGACCATGGGGAAGATTTGTATGTTGCTATTTTTGATACCGGCGCCTACCAAGACGCGTTCGCGTCGCACCATTGTCTCCTTTCTTCTCCGCTCAAAATTGTTTTACAAAACGGTATTGTAACAATCGCACGTAAGCGCGAAACAGCAGAGGAGATTGGGAAACTCTTCGGCTGGTGAGTGAAGCGAGTTTTTGCTTTTTGTGCGCCGATGCTCCAATACATGAAAATCATAGGCATCGCATTAACGAAAAATTCATAACTCAACCTCGTTTCACTCGGGATTCGAACATAAGAATTTTTCTATGCGATACCTTGATTTTCTATGTATCTTCACAATGCGCACAAAAAGCAAAAACTCGCTCCAGCCATTAAAATAAAAAAGCCGCGCGAGTGCGGTCTACAAGAGGTTAGGGGAGTATGGGTACTTCCTCGAAGTGGCCACAAGGAACGCAAAGTTTTCCGACACATGGCATGCCGAAAGGCTTCAATGTTAACTCGTCGCACTCTGGGCAAAGCTCTCCTTGTTTTGATTTTATCCCAGTGACTAATGGATAATGGATTGCTTCGATGTAGCCGCAGTTGAAACAGGCTTTGTTAGCCAACAGTGTCCCGTATAAGCTTTTCACTCCACAGTATGGGCAAGGACAACTGCCCTGCGTTATATGTGGTATAGCCATATCTTTCTCCTTTCTCACCGGATTGATTTTCCATTCATTCATACTATAATGCAGTAATCATGTCAATCTTCTCCGGTATTTTTGGTGATGCGAATTCGCGATTTTTTAAGTATATTGAGTTTTCTGTAGTATATGTTACAGTCTTTACATGACAAATGCTACTTTGCAGAAAAAACTTTCTTCACTTTTGCCGGGCGCAGAGATTTCTTTAGAAAAGCTTGCTAAACAAGCCTTGCTTTCGCAACTTCAGGAAGTAAACAGAAAGATGGCGATATTTGAAGGGAGGTATAATCAGGAATTTAAAGAATTTGAGAAATTTTGGAAGCAGATGAAAAAAAGTGAAAAATTTTCTTACGAAGTTGAAAACGACCATATTGATTGGGAGGCGTTAGATGAATACAAGCGAGAGCTTATGAAAGCTATCCATTCTTTGTGAGTGCGGTAGATATAGAAAAAATCCTTCAGGATATTGAAAAGCAACGCGAGCGGTTTTTCCCCGAGGCGCCGCTTGTTGTTTTAGAGCGCTTTCCTTTTTACATCAAGATACGGATTGAGTTCAAAAAGGGTCTGTTTATTGAAATTCGTTATAACGCAAATGGCAAACGATGGAGTTATGTTCTTGTGAAAGACAACAAAAGAGTAGCAGGGTTTGATAACTTGGATGGATGGCATATACATCCAAAAGAAAACCCATCAGCGCATAAGAAAATTACTGCACCAACTCTTGGCTACGTGTTTGAATATTTTTCTGCTCTTTTGGAATAAATTAGTTTGTTTCTGGATAAATATGCGGTCGCATAGAAGTTCAGAAAAGAAAAAACCGCACAAGGCGGTATTAAGAAAGCGATCGATTTATGAAGTTGTCTTTGCTATGCCATTCTAACGAAATAATATGTTTCTCCGTCCACACGAAGGTCAATCAGACCAAATCGTATAGTTGAATTTATTGCTTTACTAAAAGCACTATCAGTATAGTTAGTATCAGGATTTTTCATAGCTAAGCGTGATCTTGCCTCATACGCTTCTATACATTCTCCTACAGCGTAAGTGCGAACAAGTGATTCAAACTCACTTAGAACTTCTTCTGCCTTTAGCATAATTGCCTCCGAGATTGATTTTTCCTTCATTCATACTATAATGCAGGAATCATGTCAATATTCTCGGCTATTTTTGGTGATGCGAATTCGCGGTTTTTGAAAGGTTTCCAGCCAATGGTTGAGCGTATAGGCGCGCTTGAGGCAGATGTGGAAAAGCTTGCGCTGGAAGATTTCCCAAAACGCACAGCCGCATTGAAGGAGCGATTGTTACAAGGTGAGACGTTGGATGATATTCTTCCCGAAGCGTTCGCGTTTGTGCGCGAAGCCGCCAAACGGACGCTCGGCCAGCGGCATTTTGACGTGCAGATTCTCGGCGGTATGGTGCTTCACAAAGGACAAATTGCCGAGATGCGCACCGGTGAGGGCAAAACGCTTACCGCAACACTCGCGGTATATTTAAACGCACTCGAGGGAAAGGGGGTGCATGTCATTACGGTAAATGATTATCTCGCCCGCAGAGACGCCGCGTGGATGGGGCAAATATATCACGCGCTTGGGCTTACTACAGGGTGCATTACGCACAACGCTAGTTTTGTGTATGACCCAAGCCATTCCGAGAAAGACGCGGAACGCGATATCACCGGCAGTTTTCATGTGGTGCATGAATTCCTTCGGCCGGTTTCTCGTAAAGAGGCATACGCGGCTGACATCACCTATGGCACAAACAACGAATACGGGTTTGATTATCTTAGAGACAATATGGCCTATACGCCCGAACAGGCGTCCCAGCGTGGTTATCACTACGCTATCATAGACGAGGTGGATTCCATTCTCATTGATGAGGCGCGTACTCCGCTTATTATTTCAGCGCCCGATGAAGATTCGGCTGATTTATATAATGTATTCGCGACGATTGTCCCCAAGCTGAAAGAAAATGAGGACTTTAATGTAGATGAGAAATTTAAGGCGACAACGCTTACGGAAGAGGGTATAGAAAAAGTGGAAAAGCTGTTGGGTGTCGCGGACATTTATACCGAAAAAGGTATTCGCTATGTGCATCATTTGGAACAGGCACTGAAGGCCCGCGCGCTTTACCAGCGCGACCGCGATTATGTCGTAAAAGACGGCGAGATTATTATTGTAGATGAGTTTACCGGCCGCCTGATGCCCGGACGCCGGTGGTCGGAAGGATTGCACCAGGCGGTGGAGGCAAAGGAAGGCGTGCCAATCCAGAAAGAATCGCGCACACTTGCGTCGGTTACGTTTCAGAATTATTTTCGCCTCTACAAAAAGATTGCAGGCATGACAGGCACGGCTCAAACTTCCGCGGAAGAATTTCATAAAGTATACGGCCTTGACGTTACTACTCTGCCTACAAATAAACTGCTTGTCCGCGATGATCGCGGCGACAGGGTGTATCAAAGCATTGCTGGAAAGTACCAAGCAGTGGCGCGGCAGGTAAAAGAATGCAATGAGAAAGGGCAGCCAATTTTGGTCGGCACTATTTCTATAGAGAAAAATGAATTTTTATCTGCCCTGTTGAAGCGCGAAGGAATTACGCATAACGTCCTTAACGCGAAGCATCACGAGGAAGAAGGCGCCATTATAGCCCAAGCCGGGCGGTTGGGTGCGGTGACCATCGCTACAAATATGGCGGGCCGCGGGGTTGATATTATTCTGGGAGGTAATCCACCGGATGCAGTACAGAGTCAAAAGGTTCGGGAAGCAGGAGGACTTTTTATTCTTGGCACCGAGCGGCACGAGGCGCGGCGCATTGATGATCAGCTTAGAGGCCGCGCAGGACGGCAGGGGGACCCGGGCGCGTCGCAATTTTTCGTGTCTTTGGAAGATGACCTCATGCGTGTATTCGGTTCGGACAAGATAAAGCGTCTCATGGGCAGCTTTGGCATACCGGAAGACGAGCCGATTGAAAATCGTATGGTTTCAAAATCAATCGAGTCGGCGCAGTCAAAGATAGAAGGGTTCCATTTCGACGCGCGAAAACACCTGCTTGATTATGATGATGTCATGAACAAACAGCGCGAGGCGATTTATCGCATGCGTAAAGACTTCTTGCATGTATCGGGAAACATATTGGAGGAACGCGTGAGAGATATGATGGAAGAAGAGATGCGGCAACTTGTGGAAGGGCAC
>VMFT01000020.1 GCA_007376195.1 Parcubacteria group bacterium Gr01-1014_29
GCGGTCATTTGTCTGGATTCGTTTGATAAAAAGTTCGGATTTTGTTCAGGAGGGACAGCCGATAGGTTTTGCTCAAATTTTTAATGATTACTACCCCTACGTCGAAGTGTTCAATAAGCTTATTTTCTTTATTGATGAGCAGAATGTACTGTTTCGTTATCTCAAAAAAAGCAATATAATGTATAGGTGAACCTCTTACAGCTACCGATTCGTACTTCTCTATTCGTAAGCGCTTTTGCCATTGTGGTGTTTGCGGTTGTTTTATATTTCATGGGCCAGCCGTTGATATGCGAGTGCGGGTTTGTAAAATTTTGGCACGGGCCCACGGTGCTTACTTCTGAAAATTCACAGCATATTTCCGATTGGTACACATTTTCACATATCATCCATGGTTTTGTGTTTTATTGGATCGCGTGGCTTATTGGCAGAAAACTGGGACTTGTCCTTCGAAGCTCCAATTGGAGCGAAGAAGGATGGTCTGTTGGGTTTATGTTGTTGCTTGCCGTTTTAGCTGAAACGTCATGGGAACTATTTGAAAACACAGATTTTATTATCAACCGGTATCGTGCAATAACAATTTCGTATGATTACTTTGGCGACAGTGTTATAAATTCAACAAGTGATGTACTGGCCATGGTTATAGGATTTTTTCTTGTCTATCGGCTTCCGGTTTTTGTTATTGTTATCTTGCTTATAACTATGGAACTGTTTGTTGGGTATTGGATTCGCGATAATTTGGCACTCAATATTATTATGCTATTGTACCCATTTGAAGCGATTTTAGAGTGGCAACGGGGTGGGTGATATAAAGTAGGACATACATATATGACTCAAGATCAAGCGCTTGCGATTTTAAAAACAGGAGCCAACGTCTTTTTGACTGGTGAGCCGGGGAGCGGGAAGACACATACCATAAATCGCTATGTCGAGTATTTACACTCATGCGGCATAGAGCCGGCGATTACCGCCTCCACCGGTATCGCGGCAACGCACATCGGCGGCTTTACTATCCACTCTTGGAGTGGTATTGGCGTGCGAAATAGTCTTTCTAAATATGATCTTGATAGTATCGCCCAAAATAGGCGCGTGGTGGAGCGGGTGAGGTCGGCGCGGGTTCTCATTATCGACGAGGTGTCTATGCTTTCCGCGCAGACACTTTTTATGGTGGATGCGGTGTTGCGGGAGATTCGCCAAAGCGATCAGCCGTTTGGTGGATTGCAGGCGGTGCTCGTGGGGGACTTTTTTCAGCTGCCGCCCATTTCTCCACGGCAAAGGGAACGGGAGGAAGGGGTTTTGTTCGCACAGAGTAGCCGTGCCCAATTTGCGTATATGTCGAGCGCGTGGTCTTTGCTTAATCTCCTTACCTGTTATCTTTCCGAGCAGCACCGGCAGGAAGATGTGGTATTTTTAGAGCTTCTCTCGGCAATTCGCCACAGAGCGCTCCTTCCTGCCCATCGCGCGCTTTTGAAGGCCCGCCATGTCCCGCGGCCGCAGGGCATAGTGGCGCAATTGTATTCTCACAATGCGGACGTTGATCGCATTAATAAGGAAGAGCTTGCAAAATTATCCAGCGCCGAGCGGACGTTTGAAATGACAAGCAGCGGATCGGAGCACCTGGTTAGCACCCTCAAGCGAGGGTGTCTATCACCGGAAGATCTTACGCTTAAAATAGGCGCGCGGGTTATGTTTACCAAAAACGATACAACCACGCACCGGTTTGTTAATGGCACACTGGGTGCGGTGGTAGGATTTTCCCGTGAGGCTGGATACCCGGTGGTCAAAACAATCACCGACAAGCTCTTGTGCGCCGAGCCTATGGAGTGGAGCCTGCAGGATGGCAGCCGCATACTCGCGCGCTTGAGCCAAGTACCGCTCCGGCTTGCATGGGCGATTACCGTGCACAAAAGCCAGGGCATGTCGCTGGACGCGGCGTTTATGGATCTTTCGGATACCTTTGAATATGGGCAGGGGTATGTAGCGCTCTCGCGGGTGCGGACGCTTGCTGGTTTGTCGCTTGCGGGAATAAACGAGCGCGCTCTCGAAGTACATCCGGACATCAGCGCGAAAGATGCTGAATTTCGCGAGCAGTCGGAGGCGGTGCGGCAGACTTTTGCGAAAATGTCTTCCGCGGAGCTTGCGATCATGCAGGCAAATTTTATTCGCGCCTGCGGAGGCACGCCCGGGAAAGGACGCACGGTTTCTAAAAAGAAAGCGGGTTTGACCTACGAGGCGACAAGAGTATTGGCATGCCGCGGATTGTCGCTTAAAGAAATGGCGAAAGAGCGCGGCCTGACCGCCACGACCATCATAAGCCATTTGGAGAAACTTACTGCGGGAAAACAGATTGAGCCGCAGCGTGATCTTGGCCATCTCAAACCTCCGGAGATACATTTTTCAAAGATTGCCGCGGCGTTTGAGATTGTGTATAAAAAAGAGAGGCGCATGTTGTTAGCGCCCGTGCGGTACCGTCTCGACAATAGGTTTTCATTCGACGAGCTGCGCCTCACCCGCCTTTTTTTGCTCGTAAAATAAATAATATCTACTATACTAAATAAATGTAAATCTATGGAACAAAACGATATGTCACAGCCAACAATACAAACGAATAACAATCTCGCAGTGCCGGTAGCAATCCTTATTGCAGGCACGCTTATTGCGGGAGCGGTGTATTTTAGCGCGCGCGGCGATAGAGTTACGACTGCGCCGCAACCCAAAGCCGCCGAAGAGAATACAAGCGGGCTTGAAAAATTAGCTTCTATCACAAGTGCGGACCATATTCGCGGCAATCCGGACGCTCCCGTGAAAATAATTGAGTATTCGGACATGGAATGTCCATTCTGCAAAGTGTTTCATTCTACGATGCAACAAGTGGTGGACGAATACGGCAAAGACGGCAAAGTAGCATGGGTCTATCGCCATTTTCCGCTTGACTCTATTCACTCACAGGCCAGAACAGAAGCAGTTGCAAGCGAATGCGCGAACGAGCTTGGCGGAAGCGGTGCATTTTGGAAATATACCGATCGTTTCTTTGAACTTACCCCGTCAAACAATCAAACAAATATCGCTACTGTATTGCCGCAAATTGCGCGTGAAATTGGGCTTGACGAAACAAAATTTAACTCATGTCTCGCGAGCAAAAAGTACGACAAACATATTCAGGATGATCTTGACAGCGCAATCGCAACCGGAGGCAACGGCACGCCGTGGAGCATTGTGGTAGCAAAGAATGGCAAGAAATATCCGCTCTCTGGCGCGCAACCATACGAAGCGATCAAGCAGCTTATCGATCTTGCGCTTCAAGAAAAATAATTATGAGAGACCATCTCAAAAATCTACGAGTCGCGTTTGAGGAAGTATTTTCTTATTTTTCGTACATCGCGCTTGCAAGCGCGCTCGCTATTCTCGCGTTTCTGTTCGCGGTGTGGCTCCCAAATATCGGGCTTCTCGCTGAAGTTTTTGGCGTATCAAGCACACCGCTTGAAACAAAATTAAAGCTCGCATGGAGCTTGCTTGGCGGTATCCGCACAAATTTTAGTCTGCTTTCGGCAGGATATACCATTGCTATTGCCGCGCTCTTTGGCGTTAACATTGCTATGGTTGCCTACTTCTTGAAGCGAACCCGCCTTCGCCAAAGCTATGGCGGGCAGGCAAGAAGTATTCTTGCGGGGCAAGATGTGGCGGCTGGATTGGGCGGTATCACAAGCGGCGTCTTTGGGATTGGATGTGCCGCGTGCGGTTCGTTTATATTGAGCGCAGTACTTTCTTCTTTAGGAGCGGCGGGCGCGCTGGCAATCTTGCCGCTTCGCGGCGGAGAGTTCGGAATTTTGAGTGTCGCTCTACTTGCGTTCTCACTCGTCCTCATCAGCAAGAAAATCGCCGCACCATTAACGTGTAATACAAAACCATTATGAATAAACAAACAATTTTCGCTATCGCAATCGTTGCACTGCTCATCGGAGGAGTGCTTTTCCTTGGACGTTCGCCCGTCGAGCCTGCCGAAAGCGATCATCTCGCAAATACTGCACTTGCCGCAAAATTTGAGGAGTTATCGCAAAACGGCAACTCGTCTTGTTCCGCCGGATTCAAGGATTCAATCGTTGCTATGTCGGATGATGCACGGCTTAAGGGTTCGTGTTGCAGTCCGATGAGCCTCCATCGCTACACTGAACAAGTTGAAGGACTGCAAAAATTCAAATCCGTTCCAGATCAAAATATCACAGAGATTCCCGACGACCCCTACGACATTGAAGCCAGACTCGCAAAACAACTCATCTCGTATTACGACATAGAACTCACGCCAGAGGAGCAAGCGGCATACGATTATGCAATGCTCAATTCAAACGAAAAAGGGCCTTGCTGTTGCAAGTGCTGGAGATGGTATGTGTATGGCGGCTTGGGTAAATATCTCATTAAAAACCATAACTTCACCGGTGAACAGCTCACAGAATTATGGAATCTATCGGACGGCTGTGGCGGGGATGAAGATCATAGTCATTGATAAGATGTTAAAATAGAATATATAGCATGTGCCAAAATAAAAATCTTAGTGAAGTTGCTCTATGACACTAGACGTAACATTACTCTATTTTCTGAATAACCTTACGGGCAGATCCCAGGTTTTTGATGCTCTTACGGTTTTTCTCGCTTCGTATTTGCAATACGTTCTCATCGCGGCCTTTCTCTTGTTATTGTATGTTTCGGCATATTCAAAACAAGAAAAACTCGCTCTGTTTTTAACGGCCACTCTCTCAATGGTTATTGCCCGTCTTGGAGTAACCGAAATTATCCGTTTCTTTTATCATCGCCCGCGCCCGTTTCTTGCGTATCAATTACACCAGCTTATCTCGGAAAACAAGTGGTCGTTTCCATCGGGCCACTCGGCTTTTTTCTTCGCGATGGCAACAGCTATATATCTATATAACAAAAAATGGGGGATCGGATTTTTTATCGCCGCAATGGTAATGAATATTAGCCGTATTGTTGCGGGGGTGCATTATCCATCTGATATTCTTGGTGGAATGATTGTCGGCATGGTTGTTGCGTATGTCGTCTTTTATATTGCCGAAAGGAAAAAGACAGTTTATATATGAGTCTTACAAGCAAAACATGCAAAGCATGCGAAGGCGACGTGCTACCACTCGGCGTGCGTGAAGTGGAGATGTATATGAAAGAATTGCCGGCGGGATGGCAGGTAATTGATGGTAAAAAAATACAAAAAGAGTTTTCATTCACGGATTTTGTGCGGGCAATGGTGTTTGTAAACGCCGTTGCAGATCTCGCCGAGATGGAAGGACACCATCCGGATATTCATATCTATTACAATAAAGTAGTGATAGAACTTTGGACTCATGCGATCAGCGGCCTTTCGGAAAATGATTTTATTGTTGCGGCAAAAATTGGGCTCGTTGTCTTTTGATTTGCCTTTGCAGTTATTTCATGGTATTATGTTTTATATGGCCCCCGCGGGGCGCTTTTATTTGTATGGATTTATATGGACATAAGAAATATCGCAATCATAGCTCATGTTGACCACGGTAAGACCACTCTTACCGATGCGTTGTTGCGCCAAACCGGGGTGGCCAAAGAAGGTGTTTCTATGGATTCAAATACACTCGAGCAGGAGCGCGGGATTACCATTTATTCAAAAAACGCGGCGCTTGTATACAAAGGCGTAAAAATAAACATCGTCGATACCCCCGGGCATGCGGATTTTGGTTCGGAAGTGGAACGGGTGCTCCGATCTATTGATTCCGTGCTTTTGGTAGTTGACGCGCAGGAGGGGCCAATGCCGCAGACGCGATTTGTGCTGAAAAAATCGCTTGAGCTTGGACTTTGTCCTATAGTCGTCATCAATAAAATAGATAAACAGGCTGCTAACCCCGCGCGGTGCGAGGAGCAGGTGCTGGATCTTTTTTGGGAGTTGGGAGCTACGGAAAAGCAGGCGGATTTTCCCGTGGTGTATGCAATTGGCCGGGAAGGAATAGCGAAAAGGGGACTTACCGATGAGTCGCGAGATTTAACACCGCTTTTGGATTGTATTCTTGAACATGTGCCACCCGCTGCTCTTGCTGATGCAGCAGATAAACCGCTACGATTCCAGCCGTTTAATCTCGGGTACGACAACTTTCTTGGTCGCCTTGCTGTGGGTAGGGTGTATGAGGGTACGATTGCGCCGGGCATACGCGTTTTTATAAAAAAACCAGAAGGAGAGACGCAGACTGGAAAAATTACGCACGTGTTCACGTTCAGTGGACTTGAACGTGTTAATGCCGAGCGCGCTACTGCGGGCGATATCGCTCTTGTCGCTGGGCTTCCTTCCATATATATAGGAGAGACGGTTACTACCGACCCCCATGCTGATATGCTTCCGGCTATTGCGGTTGACGAGCCCACTATCGTGCTTAATTTTTTGGTGAATAATTCACCGTTTGGCGGGCGCGAGGGAAAACTCGTAACATCGCGGCAAATTCGTGAACGACTTGGTCGAGAACTTGAAGTGAATGTGGGGCTGCGAGTTGAGTTTATTGCGGGAGATATTTTCCGCGTGTACGGGAGAGGTGAGCTTCATGTCGCTATCTTATTGGAGATCATGCGGCGCGAAGGATATGAACTGCAAGTCTCCCAGCCACAGGTTATTTTACATACAGATGCGGAAGGTATCCAAGAACCGTTTGAAGAGTTGGTGGTTGATGTACCAAACAGGCTCCAAGGCGTTGTGATAGAACGGTTGGGAAGCAGAAAATTTGTTTTGAAAGACATAAAACAGCACGATGAAAGCGCGCGTCTTATATTTGAAGGTCCCACGAGAGGGTTTTTGGGATACCGCAGCCAATTTGTAATTGATACGAAAGGGGAGGGCATACTTTCCTCGCGCGTGATAGGGTTTCTTCCGTTTGCCGGAAATATTGCCAGGCGCAATACCGGATCGATGATATCTATGACGAATGGAAAGGCGTTGGGGTTTGCGCTATGGAATTTGCAGGAGCGCGGTGTGCTGTATATAGCGCCGAAAGTTGAGGTATATGAAGGAATGGTTATCGGCAATACATCCAAAGGAGAAGAAATGTATGTAAACCCTACAAAGGGCAAACAGCTTACCAACATGCGCTCAAAAGGGGCGGACGAGGCGATAGACCTCACCCCGCCGTATGAGCTTACCATTGAACGCGGACTTGAAGTGATGGCTGACGATGAGTATCTTGAAATAACACCAAAATCCGTGCGCTTGCGTAAACAACAACTCGCGAAGTCAAAACGTAATAAGTAACTATCTAAAAAGTATATAAATCATGCTATATTGTGTATATGAGTCTTGCAAAAGAAATACATAAGTTTTTTCGCGGTGACGTTGATGCATCCGACGAAGTGCTTGAGGAATATAGCCGAGATGCGAGCTTGTTTCGCATAAAGCCGGAAGTGGTAGTGTTTCCGAAAGATATGGACGATGTCTGTAATCTGGTAGCGTTTGTCGCGGCGAAGAAAAAAGAAGGCTGTGCTATTTCGCTTACCGCCCGGTCGGCGGGTACGGATATGACCGGCGGCCCGCTTTCGGAATCTATCGTGGTGGTGTTTACGCGCTATATGAACAACCTCAAAGAGATTGTAGGGGACCACGCGGTTGTAGAACCGGGCATGCTGTATCGTGACCTTGATGCCGAGACAAAAAAACGCGGCCTTATCTTGCCGAGTTATCCGGCATCGCGCGAACTATGCGCGGTGGGCGGCATGGTTGCCAACAATGCCGGGGGTGAGAAGAATTTAAAATACGGAAAGACGGAACGCTATGTTGAAAAAGTTACGATGGTACTGCATGACGGCAAGCCCCATGTTTTTAGCGCGCTATCAGAACGGGAACTGGAGAAGAAAAAAGGAGAGGTTGGTGTGGAAGGGGAACTGTACAGAAAAATGTACGAACTTATTGCTGCTCACTACGCAGTTATTTCAAAAGCACGTCCGACTGTTTCAAAAAATTCTTCCGGATATAATTTGTGGAATGTGTATGACAAAGACAGAGGCATATTCGATCTTTCAAAAGTCATTGTTGGCTCACAGGGCACGCTTGGTATTATTACGGATAGTACGCTTCGTTTGGTACGGCCCAATCCTTTCTCGTCGCTGGTGGTTATGTTTCTCAAGGAAAAGGATGTCTCAAGGCTGGGAGAGATAATACCGCGCGTTTTGTCGTATAGTCCTGAAAGTTTTGAATCGTACGATGACAATACATTTCGGATTGCCGTAAAATTTTTTCCAGAGTTTGCGGCACGTCTTCAGAGCAATTTTTTTAAGCTTGCGTTTTCATTTCTTCCAGAGATATGGATGGTGATTACCGGCGGCGTTCCGAAGTTGGTGTTACTTGCGGAGTTTACCGCAGGAACTCCTGAAGAGGCCTTACGGCATGCGCGGGAAGCGGAGCAGGCTCTACGGACGATGTTTGGCATTGCAACAAAAATCGCAAAGACAAACACCGAAGCAGAAAAATATTGGGCGATGCGGCGTGAAAGTTTTAACCTTTTACGAAAACGCATCCGCGGATTACGCACCGCGCCATTTATTGACGACCTTGTCGTAGCGCCTGAACATTTGTCTGAATTTCTGCCGAAGTTGGAAACGATTCTGCGTAAGCATACTAATATGATTTATACCGTAGCGGGACACATGGGCGATGGCAATTTTCATATCATACCGCTTATGGATCCGAATGACCCATCTTTGGCAAACACCATTCGCAAAGTTGCCGGGCGCGTATATGATCTCGTGCTTGCCTACAACGGCTCTATCAGCGGGGAGCACAACGACGGCATTGTGCGCGGACCATATGTGCGGCAAATGTTTGGCGATGAAGTATACAAGTTGTTTCAGGAAACAGAACATATCTTTGATCCGGACGATATATTTAATCCGGGGAAAAAAGTAGGAGTTACGTTAGATGAGTCGCTGGAACATTTAGATGTGAACACAACTGACTAGACACTGAGTGTCTAGTCAGTTGTGTAGCTCTGTATGGAACCGCTTGCGTCAAAAATACGTCCACAAACATTAGATGAGTTTGTCGGGCAGGAACATCTGGTTGGCTCTTCTTCGCATAAAGCTATGAAGGGTAAAGCAGGGCCGCTCCGTGTTGCTATTGAACGGCAGCACCTGTTTTCTTTTATCTTGTGGGGGCCGCCGGGTGTTGGGAAAACTACGCTTGCGCGTATCTATGCGCGAGCGCTCGGTGCTGATATGCATGAGCTTTCGGCGGTATCAGCCGGAAAAGAAGACATTAAAAAAATACTCAATTCTCCACTTGGACGTCCGGTTTCCAAGTTGCGGAAGGTGTTATTTCTGGATGAAATTCACCGATTTAATAAAGCTCAGCAGGATTATTTGCTGCCAACCGTAGAATCGGGCGAACTTACGTTGATTGGCGCGACTACTGAAAATCCGAGTTTTGAAGTGATAGCGCCGCTATTGTCGCGTTGCCGCGTCTTCGTTCTCGAAGCGCTGAAAGATGCAGAAATGACGCTGATTATAGGCAGAACTAAGATAAAAATTCCAAAGGTGGCGCAAGATTGGCTCGTTGCCATGGCCGGGGGCGATGCACGGCAAGCCATTACCATACTCGAGAACGCACAGAAACTTTATGGGGTTATAACACTTGAATCGCTCAAAGATACACTCCAATCAAAGCATCTTCGATACGACAAGAAAGGCGAAGAGCATTATAATGTTATCTCCGCATTTATAAAAAGTATGCGCGCAGGGCAGGCGGATGCCGCGCTGTATTATTTGGCGCGCATGGTGGACGCGGGGGAGGACCCGAAGTTTATCGCGCGGCGCATGGTGATATTCGCAAGCGAAGATATAGGGCTTGCGAACCCAACGGCATTGGTGGTTGCTAATGATGTGTTTCGGGCGGTGGAAACCATAGGATACCCGGAATGCGCAATTAATTTAGCGCATGGCGTGGCGTATTTGTGCGGACAGAAAAAGGATCGCCGGGCGTATAACGCGTTCATGACAGCAATCGAGGACGTAAAACAGCACGGCAATTTGCCTGTGCCGCTAAAAATACGCAATGCTCCCACAAAGCTTACAAAAGAGCTTGAATACGGCAAAGGCTATGAAAAATATGATACCGAAAGCTATTTGCCAGAGAAGCTGAAAGGAAAAAAGTATTTGCGAGAACAGTAAAAGTAGTGGTACACACTTTTGCTATAGCAAAAGTGTGTACCACTTTATTATAATTGTTGTTATAAATTGAGGAGGGTGCGGATTTTTGACTCGTCAAACCCGATGACCATGTCAGCGCCGATCAGTATGACAGGCACGCCCATCTGACCGCTTTTGGCGATGAGCTCGTTTCGTTTTTCGGCATCCTGAGCGACGTTGTATTCCGTGTATTCGATGTTATTTTCCTTGAAAAACTCTTTGGCCATCTTGCAATAGACACAGGTGGGGGTGGTGTATATCTCTACTTTTTTCATTGTTTTTATTGTGTTTTTGTGGTAAAAACTCCTGTGGATAACGCTCTATAGGATATAAGCAGTTGATTGTATAATAATAACAGATCGTTTTTATTTTGTAAAAAGGTCGGATTCATAGCATATCAGTTTGTTTTAAAAATCGTTCTGTTTATGAAAACTCTGCATATAGTTACATTTATACTTCTTGTTGTGGGAGGTCTCAACTGGCTGTTAGTAGGATTATTGGGCTGGGATATCGGCGATCTCTTTGGCGGTATGGACGCGTTTATTTCAAAGATTATTTATATCCTTGTGGGACTTTCAGCTGTTGTAGTATTGTTTACGCACAAGAAAGATTGCAGAATGTGCATGGGAGGGTCTTCGTCCGGTATGGGAAGCTCCGGTTCGCCTATGCCGCCGCGGCAGGGAATGTAATATTATTTTCTAATTTTTCTTTATGGAACACTACATGTGTAAAGGTACCTGTGGGCATGTTTCTGATACACCTGGCATGTGCGGATCAGACGGCTGTACGAATCAAGGCCAGTCGTTTGAGAAGTGTGAGTGCGGTGATGATACGCACGGCAAGGATCATGAGGGGAGTACACAGGAAAGCGCGTCTTTTCCCGCCAGCGAGTAACGGCAGAATATCTGAAACAAAAACTCCGCGGTGTTTCCGGGGAGTTTTTGTTTGTGGTATACTATTTGCTATGGTAAAGGACAAAATAATAAAAAGCAATGAAGAATGGCGGCGAACACTCGCGCCGGATGTCTACTATATAACACGCGAGAAAGGTACCGAGCCAGCGTTTACCGGCACGTATTATGCCATGAAAGACAAGGGTATGTATCGGTGTTCAAACTGCGGGGTGGAGTTGTTTTCTTCTGATACAAAATATGATTCCGGCTCGGGATGGCCGAGTTTTACAGCACCCATCGGCGAGGAAGCGGTTGAGACTACACTTGATACAAGTAATGGCATGGATCGGACGGAAATAATGTGCGCGCGGTGCGGTGCGCATTTAGGACATGTATTTGACGACATGCCTCGCCGGAGTCAAGGCAAGGCGGGCGGGCCATCCGATAAAACGGGCCTGCCTGCGCAGGCAGGTAAGCGATTTTGTGTGAACTCGGCATCACTGCAGTTTGAGAAATCCAAGTGATTTCCAAATATACCACGCGATCGCATATGTTTCTTGGAAATTATGAGTTTGACTGCTATGGTACTGTCAGCGTTATAATATCATTTATGCGAACACGTATTTACACAGTTGAATCGGTAACTTCCGGGCATCCGGACAAGGTCTGTGATCAGATTTCGGATGCGGTAGTGGATGAGTGCTTGCGGCAGGATACCGGGAGCCGGGTGGCTATTGAGTCGTTCGGTGGTCATGGATTGCTTATTGTCGGTGGGGAGGTTACTACAAATGCCACATTTGATGCTGAATCAATTGCGCGGCAGGTTTACCGTGATGTCGGCTACACGGATGATTTGCGGGTGGTAACGAATATCGTACGGCAATCTCCGGATATCGCGCAGGGAGTGGATACGGGGGGCGCGGGGGATCAGGGTATTATGTACGGATACGCTACCGACGAGACCCCGGAATATATGCCGAAGGGCGTTGTACTCGCGCACGCGCTGACAAAGGGCCTTGAAAAACTTCGGCGGGATGGAGTGGCGCCATGGATAGGGCCCGATGGTAAGTCGCAAGTTACCATGGAGGGGAGTCGTATACGGACTATTTTAGTGAGTACACAACATGATGCTGCAATATCACATGAGGAGGTGAAAAAAACAATCATTGAAAAATTGATACGGCCTCTCGTGGGAGATATTTCAGGTATCGAAATTTTTGTAAACCCTACGGGTGCTTTTACCATTGGTGGGTTTGCGGCGGACACCGGCCTTACGGGGCGTAAGATTATGGTGGATACTTACGGCGGCATATTGCCCCACGGCGGTGGGTGTTTTTCCGGCAAAGATCCCACAAAAGTGGACCGATCTGCCGCGTACATGGCGCGGTTTGCCGCAAAAAATCTGGTGGCGAATCACTTTGCAAAGCGCTGTTTAGTTTCTGTCGCCTATGCTATTGGTAAAGCAGAGCCTCTGATGGTGCATGCGATAGATGAGGAGGGAAGGGATATCGGTGCTGTTGTGCGCAAAAATTTTGACTTTCGTCCGCGCGCGATCATTGAACGTCTGCGTCTTCGCGAGCCGTGGTATCGTAAGACCGCCGCATACGGCCATTTTGGCAGGGATGGATTCCCGTGGGAAGAAATTATCTCCTTGAAAGAATAATAAGGAAATATAAAAGTTTTTTCGAAAAGTCTGGTTGTGTGTTATCATAAATATATGAATCCAGTTAGAGATTTGCTGTTTAATTTCTAACGGTACCAGAAACAACTCGAAATACTATCATGATGATAGCGTTATTATTAACTAATCTCTAACGGGATGAACCAGAAAACATACAACCTATATGCAGGCGTCATATTTGCCGTCATTGCGGTTGTGCAGCTGATGAGGGTGATGCAAGGGTGGCCTGCCGTCGTTAATGACGTGCCGATTCCGGTATGGGTCAGCTGGATAGCCGTTTTGCTGGCAGGCTTTATGGCATACAGAGGTTTTCAGTTACATAGTAAGCGGTAAACGGCAAAGGCGCTCTTAGAATAAATAATCCGTAGTATCCGGAGAAGCTAGTTTGCTATCCGGATTTTTTATGATGTAGTTAAAAAATGAAGAAGCACCCGATCGGGTGCTTTTGGTGGAGAGAGAAATTGAAAGAGTTTGTGGGTGTTAGCGGAAACACGCAAGTTGGTTTTAGTCAGAATCCCACAAACTCTTTCAAGGATTATTCCTCTTTGAGCTTATTTAAGTTCATTCTAATCCAACAAAAAAACGCGTCAACATTTTTATATATAAACCTGTGGATAACTTTATAAGGCTTGAATTATCGATACGCGCGGCGTACCTGCTTGCCTGCCTTTTTTGCGTGCTTTTTTCGCGCAACTTTTTTCTTTTTGTACATTGGTTTATTATACAACAAGAACAGCACGGAGGGAATTGTTATGAATCAAGGTAATACCTATGTAACTGCAACCATCGGTCTTTTTGCCATAATTATATTACCAGCATTTTTGCGATTGGTGCCTGGTGATAACAACGCAAAGTCAGTGGCGGATATATTTCAGATTGTACTTCAGTTGATAGGCGCTCTCGTTGTCTATTATGCTGTGTATGAGGCGTTTGGAGTAAGCAGGCAAACCCGTTCTTTACATGATGCAGAAGAGAAAGAAAGAAGAAAGAAAAAATTTCTTCAGCATTGTCTAACATTGCCGTATGTAGTGCCTCGGAGAAAATCTTCGTAATCCTGTCATCTCGATGGGATTTTTCTTTAAAACGTATTATGGTTCTCGGTATCCTTGTTGTCGTTTTGCTTGCGGGCGGTGTGCTTTTCCGCGATACGTTTATGCCCATTCCGCGCGGCGGGTGTATGGTAATGGGTTGTAGCGGGGAGGTGTTTGTAAGAAGTGGAATGAATATGGTAATTTTATCTTGAACACTATTCTGATGAGAAGGAGGTACTGTGTATGAGTACTGTTCGCGCATGGAAACCCGGATTTCATTATTACAAGGAGCTTGTGGGTATAGAATGTGAGAGCTTCGACGAAGATGTTTATCAAATTATGAGTAAGCTCTTTGACGATAATTTGCGCGCATGTCTGCGTGAATTGATTGGTAATACGGTAGTGGTACCGAAAGCGGCGGTCCGTTTTTTGCCTATACGCGATGTTCGTTGTTGTATTGTAGCGCTCCGTGATGCAATGTTTGTGCCATGTGAGGTGTTAGAGAAACTACAGCAACGGTTTCAAGACAGAAAAAGAGGTGCTACAAAACCGCATTATTATATCGCAAAAGTGAGAAGTGGCAGAAAAGAGGATGAGCTCGACGCAACACTTGCACCTTTACTCAAGCTCGGTAAATCGCGCAGGAACGCACCGATCATTTGCCGCTCTTTGGTTGCAGAGAGTACGATAAAAGAAATAGAGAGGGAATTGAAAAACTAAGATGTTTTTTAACCGTCGCCGTTCGCATTGAAGATGGTCTGTCCATTGTCGGGCAGACTTTTTTGTTTTTACGGCGCGTGATATTCTCATCATATGTCCGACTACTACAACTCAACGCGTACCCGTAACATATACGCAAGCGATTCGGCAAAGCCATTTAAGTTGTCACGCTCAAAAATAGAGCTGTTTACAGAGTGTCCGCGCTGTTTTTATCTTGATAGAAAACTTGGCGTAGGAAGGCCGCCGGGGTTTCCGTTTAACCTGAACTCCGCGGTTGATAAACTTTTGAAAAAGGAATTTGATATTCATCGTGTAGCGAACACCAAACATCCTTTAATGGAACATTATAACGTGGACGCGGTGCCATTTCAGCACGCGATGATGGACGAATGGCGGGAAAATTTTAAGGGCGTGCAATTTTTGCACACGCCGACAAACTTTCTCGTAACGGGCGCGGTGGACGATATTTGGATAAATCCCCAGAAAGAACTCATTGTGGTGGATTATAAAAGTACGTCAAAAGAAACCGAAGTTTCTATTGATGCCGACTGGCAGATGGGCTACAAACGGCAGATGGAAATCTATCAATGGCTATTGCGTCATGTTGATGTCAAACACTTAGTGTCCGACATGGGGTACTTTGTGTATTGCAACGGACGCACAGACAAAGAAGCGTTTGATGGCAAATTGGAATTTGATGTAAAGATTATTCCATATACCGGAAGCGACAGTTGGGTAGAAGGCGCTTTGGGAGACATAAAAAAATGTCTTGAGTCTGAATCAATTCCGGAAGCAGGAAGAGAATGCGACTACTGCCAATATCGGGAGGCAGCAGCAAAAATTATCGGAAGTCCGACTTCCGCAGATTTCTAAGGTCTTTAATCCACATGTTTAGGAAATATCAGCTTCCTTGTGTGGTACAATATAAACGTCGAAATCTAGCTTAACATATAGTACATATAAAATAGTTGTATTTTCAATATGAAGATAAAACACTTTTTTTTATCAAGCAGTCTTTTTGTCGCAATAGCATTTTCGCCGGTTGCAGTGCTTGCGGATCATAACGATTTTCATACCATTCAGCAATTACAATCACAGCTTGCTTCTTTACAGCAGGCTTTTTTTGCGTTGCTAGCGGCTGCCGCAACTCCCGCTCAACCATCACAGGGCACAGGAACAGCGACCCAACCAGCTGTACCAGCAAAGAAAGCCGCAACTTCGACAGCGCCCGCTACCCCTGCGACTCCTGCTCAACCAGCTCAGCCTGCAACACCCGCTACGTCTGCGGACCCTGCCGCCACACCGGCTATACCTGCAACACCCGCCCAACCCGCTACCCCAGCAACTCCTGCCGAATCCGCAACCCCCGCACAGCCATATCCGGGAATAGGAATACCAGCTACCCCAGCCCAACCTGCAGAAATAAAAAAGGTAACACGAAGTTTAGAGACACAAGTAAATGAAGTAAAAGAAAAGCTTGTCCAGCAGTTAACAAACAATATCCAGTCGTTGCAAACACAAGTTGCAGAGTTGCAATCAAAACAGCAGGCGATTTCGAGAGGTCAAGAGGCAATGCCACCCATGCCCGAAATTGCGCTTACTAGATCATTACGGCGCGGATCGTCGGGAGATGATGTAAAACAACTGCAAGAGTTTTTGGCACAAGATAAAGATGTGTATCCGCAAGGTCTTGCAACGGGTTTTTTTGGACCTGCTACAGAACGGGCGGTAAAGCGTTTCCAGGAAAAAAATGGCATTGAGCCGGTGGGGATTGTGGGGCCCATCACAAGGGCTAAATTAAATGAGCGTTCTTCTTCTCAACCAAGCGAATCTGAAGTATCGGTTCCATCTCCCAAACGTCCGGCCGAACTTCCCAAACCATTAAAAGATGTCGAGATTACAAAGATATTGAAGAAAGGCGATACCGACGAGAATGTGAAAAAAGTGCAAGGATTTATGAAAGAGTTCCCTGAAATTTACCCGAACGGCCTTGCTACCGGGTTTTACGGAGAGCAGACGGAAAAAGCAGTAAAGAAATTCCAGGAGAAAGTCGGGATAAAACAAACAGGCGAGGTGGATGAAAAGACCAAAGAAGTTCTTAACCTTCTTTTGGTAGCAGGCGAGAAGAAAAAACCACCCAAAATCACCGATGTAACTCCTGCCTCCGGTTCCGCAGGTATTACCGTCACTCTCACCGGCAAAGGTTTTACTCCCAAGAGTAATTCCATTATGATGCGCGGGAAGATCATAGCGACCGGATTGGCATCATACGACAACAATACCCAAATTGACTTTATTCTGACTCCTGACATTTCTTGCCAGGCAGGTTCAAAAAAAGCGTGTCCTATTAAAGTGGTAAATGCCAATGGCATATCAAATGCCAAGCCATTTAAGCTTACGGAGTTTTTGCTTACTCCTCCTGAAATAGATCCAAACACTCCTCCGCCGGAGCCAGCTCCTGCGCCAACCCCAACGCCAACTCCTGCTCCATCTCCAACTGATATCACTGCGCCGGTCCGCTCCAACGG
The DNA here is from genome assembly GCA_007376195.1 of Parcubacteria group bacterium Gr01-1014_29. Taxonomy (GTDB): domain Bacteria; phylum Patescibacteriota; class Minisyncoccia; order Ryanbacterales; family 2-02-FULL-48-12; genus VMFT01. The sequence continues at coordinate 17,045 of VMFT01000020.1, forward strand.
CCTTCCATCCGGAGATCTTGCATACGGCACGAGAAGTGCAACCCTTTCTCTGGCGACTGACGAGAATGCAACATGTAAATATGCCACTGCCGCAGGTATTGTCTACAACTCGATGACTCTTCAGTTTTTGACGACTGGTGGAGTTTCGCATTCTTCAAATCTGACCAGTCTGGAGGATGGAAAATCTTACAATTATCATAATCGTTGCAAAGATAGCGCCAACAACGAGAATACGGATGATTTTCTGATTGCTTTCAGTGTTGCTTCTCCTCCCAAACCAGTTGTTACGAGCCTTTTGCCGTCCAAAGGACCGGTTGGTACAACAGTGACAATCAACGGTTCTGCATTTACAGCTACCGGAAATTCCGTAAATTTTGCTGGCGTGAATGCCGCGGCCAATCTTTCTTCTGCGGACGGCAAAACATTAGTCTTTAGCGTACCCACAGGGACTACATGCCAGATTGGCGAGACTTGTCCGGTTTCGGTAACCAATGCCAATGGCGCAAGCAACGAGGTTTCTTTCCTTATGACTCAAGTGATAACGCTGGTAAAAATGGTCTTTCCCAATGGCGGGGAAAATCTTGTTCAAGGGGTTGACTTTACTCTAAGCTGGACGGGCGGCACCGACAGGGTTGATATCATTTTGGTTGAAGAAACTGCCACAGGCGGGTCTGACCCTAGTGAGTTTATCGTTGGTCGGATCGGCGCATCTCAAAAGCCCAACAGCACCATAAACTGGAACGCAAAGACGGTCTGCAGTCTTGACGGGACTGTTTGTACCGATATTGCCCCGGGAAAATATAAAATTATGGCTCTCTCCGAAGATGAAATAGGAGCGCTTACGATTTGGAATGACGCGGAAAATATTTCGGGCAATTGGGATTTGAGCAACAGCGCTTTCACCGTAAGTCCATCGGCAACTCTCACAGTTGTTGTGCCCAATGGGGGCGAGATCGGTTCAAAAAATTCTGCTTTCATTGTTTGTTGGGCGACTATTGGATTGAAGAGTAAAGCAGTAAAAATTGATCTCTTAAAAAACGGCGCCGTGTATCAGACAATCAATTCGTACTATCCGCAAACCTCGGAAACAGGAGCGTTCATCACCAACTGGGTTATTCCCGATAGTATTCCTGAAGGCGCTGATTATCAAATTAAAGTTTCTGACATTAGTTTGCCTATTCAAAACGATACCAGT
>VMFT01000044.1 GCA_007376195.1 Parcubacteria group bacterium Gr01-1014_29
GTAACCCCTCACACTCCCTGTGCATAACCGCCTAAAAATCCCTGTAAAACCATGGTAAAATTAAGGCATGGCTAAAAGAGGATTACCTCCCGAGGAGGTCAAAAAACGTCTGATTCGCCTCCGCAATCTGGAGTATCTCCACGAACAGCAACGATTCAAAATCTGGCATCTCCGCGATGAAAACAGGGCGTTCAAAAAGGAAATCATAGTACTTAAAGCGGTGGTCGGCGAACAACAAAAAACAATTGATGACCTAAAACTCCAGATTGAGGAACTGCGAGTTATGGTATTCGGCAGAAAGAGGAAAAAAGAAAGAGCTGATGACGATGATCCGCTTCCCCCGAAGCAAAAGACTCCGAGAACAGACGCTTCATACAAGCGACCGATACCCAAAGATGAGGAGGTCACGGAAGTCGTCACGCATCCTCTCGCCACATGCCAATGCGGGACAGAAATGACCGAAAAGCAAACCCTCATCTTCTACGAGGAAGACATCCCGATTCCCGCCAAGAAAATAGTCAGAAAGCATATCATTGAAAAAGCATATTGTCAGAAGTGCACGCACTGGGTATCGGCCGTTCCCTTGCCAAACCATAAAGCAGCACTCGGCAGAAATGTTCAGAAATACGTCTGTTACCTCTCTGTTCTGTGCCGATTGTCATTTACTCAAGTTCAGAATGTGCTGTCGGATACCTACGCTTTCAACATCTCTCAAGGTGAAATCGCCAAGATACTGCAAAGAGAATCCGTCCGTTTGAGGCCGTTCTTTGAGCAATTGAGGGTGAAGATACGAGGTGAGCCCGGAGTTCATCTCGACGAAACCGGCTGGAAGCTTCTGTGTGGCGGAGAACAGAGCTACGCATGGGTGATGAGTGGCGCGGAAAGCCAAGAGAGCATCTTCCTTGTGGGAGAATCGAGAGGCAAGGGCAATGCCGAAACGCTTCTCGGTGAACACTTCAACGGCTTTGTCGTATCCGATGATTATGGAGCGTACAGAAAATTGAACAACCATCAGTTGTGCTGGGCGCATCTGCTTCGGAAGTTTCGGGACATGGCGCATTCCGAAGAAATCTCTGATACCCAAAAAGAATCGTGCAAAGAAGACTATGCGAAACTCTGTGCGCTGTATGATGATCTCAAACAACGCAGAGACATGCAGCCATATAGTGAGTATACAAAACGGCTGGCCAATCTCTCTGCGATCAAGCCGCATGATCCGAAGAAACTGGTCAGTATTAAACAGACACTTCGAAAAAACATTTCAAACTATCTGGTATGCCTTTCAGACGGACGTATTCCGCTTACCAACAATCAGGCCGAACGATCACTGCGCCACCTTGTCTTGAAGCGCAAGATTTCCTTCGGTTCCTTAACCAAGAAAACAGCAGAGAATCTGGCTATATTGCTATCCGTCCTGCTTTCACTCAAGCAACGATACCAATCAAGCTTTTTCGGGGAGTATTGAAATCAAAAATGCCGCTCATGAGGCGGTATCTTTGATGTGCCTGCCGTCGGCTTATGAATTAGCCGAATAGGGCTGACGCCCCACAAGCACACGCATAGTATATCATACGCAAGATTGGTTTGCAACGGGGCGTGAAAACGGTGGGCGAAACGGCGTTAGATACCGTTTTTCATAAATCGAGTATACTACGTGATGCGCAATTGGCTGCTCCCTTCCTGTTTAACCACATTAAGACCGAGGTCAAAGAAGTGCCCGGCCCATATTTCATCCTCGCGAAAACCTTCTACCTCAATACCATTCCGAAAACTTCGGATCAGAAACCTGAATAGATATAATGCGGTATCATCTATCCATTTCTGCACCTCTTTTGCCGCTAGATCAAAGTATTCCTCCACAAAGGTGTGAAATTGAATTTTCATAAAGATAAATAAATCAGAAGGAACAAAGTATATAGACCGCCTAGTACAACAACAGTCCATAGAAAGAATTTACCCAGAATACTATTACTTATCAAATTCTTATAGATTAAATAGCCCGCTGGCAACAGAAATATCGTAAACAGCGTGACTGTTATGCCTGCGGTGTAACCTTCATAACTTACCCCGCGCATCTCGGCTATCCTATCACCGATATATGAACCTACTCTTATACCAAAATAAACAAAAACGGCTGCGAGCAGAAATCCTAAAATTCCATATAAAACATTGCTGTACTTCATACCATCATTCTACCTTATTTTACACCACCCCGCTACTCACTATATTTCTCCAGAAAGTTCTATCGTCCACGCCCCCTATCAAAATTTATACTTTATTTATGAGCTAAAAATTGTTTCTGGGGGTGCTGGACGAAGTTAGAACCCTTCTCCTGCAAGGAAAATCGGATTTTTCGTTCAGTTCACCCTAACGGTACATCGTCTTTACTATATTACGAGAACATAAAAATACAATGCCGACGATGGTATCTCGTCGGCATTATTGTTTTACCGATATGACCACTTACTGACAAGCGGAAGATTCGGTCTCCTAATGAAGAGATTTGGATGGTTGGGATTGAAACTGGCCGGCTGAGTCGAAATTGTGACCCGTCTTATCGTGGTATAATCGGGGAAATAAGGAAACTCCGAATTATTCATCCGGAGTTTGTTTTTAGGGGAAGATAATTCTTGGCGGTGGAGCTGGTATCATTTCGTAACGGCTATGAATTTCCCGCAACCTTTCAGGTGATTCCTTGATGGCCCTCCACTCGATTTCCTGTTGATTGCGTTGACTTCTAAGATAATGGCTGAGTTGTGAAAGCGCAACTATGTGAAGCAATCCCCAAACAAGAGCAAATCCTACTGGTTCCCATGGCCGTCCAAAATGTGCACTCACGCCAGCCAAGAAAAACACAAGAATAATTATCGCTGCTGTGGTGTATATCACACTTGCAGCGTCCGGCAAAAAACCGCCTCTCGGACCTCTTCGGTTTAGCCGATGCCACATGCGATATTTTTCTGGATCGTGGGACTCCCAAAATACGGCTAAATACCCTCCCTGCCGATAAATCTGAATGGTGTTTACGACATAAGCGATCGCCGATATGTCCAGTACACCATAGAGAAATAACGTAAATAGCCACAGCGGGATTGTCCTCGGTTCCTCTTGCGCGACATACCATCCCATGCCAATGATAACAAAACCTGTTGCCCAATAAAGAATTTGACGGACATGGGCGTGCAACGCTAGCAGTTCGTCGCGCACGGTTTTATACTCATCCGTTTCCGTATACACAAGTATTTTCTCCATGTCCATAGATCCTTTCTCCTCAAGTGAGCGCGTTGATGAAAACGTGGAGCAGCATGACGTGCTGCTCCACAACAAAATCTTTTCACAGACTGAAAGCGCGGGCAAGGATTAAGCTTGATAATGTTCCGCCGGCGCAGATTCCTAGTGTTTCCACATCTGGATTGGTTACGGCGTAGTACGCCCCTCCAAGGATAAAAAATACAGCAAATCCTAGACACATTTTTGTTTGTCCGGATAGACGCTGCATTACATGCATAATCCACCTCCGCGGTTTTGATGTTATTCGGCTGTTCGAGGACTAAAATAAATATAACACTAAACGTGTTATATTGTCAAATTTCTGGGGGTACTGGACGATGTTAGAACCCTTGTCCTGCAAGGAAAATCGGACTTTTCTTTCACTTTTGCTTAGCACCATCCGCCATTTCACTATATCGCAATGATGAAGAAAAACAAAGCCGATGGTGTTTGATGCCGTCGGCTGAATGAGATTTACAAACGGTCCCGCTTTTTCGCAGGCCGTTTAGCCAAACTTTGCAATCGTTGTTCTAAGCGTTCTATCCTCTGCTTTAATTGCGTTATGATCTCCTCTGATATATCAAGCTGCATCTTTTGGTTTGCCAATGTCTGTGCATGTTGTTCCGAAGTTTGCTTCAGGTCATCAAGCTCGTTTTCCAATCGTTCAAGCCTGCGTTCAAATGGAGATGGGATTACGGCAGTCGGCGGATGCAGGATGGGTTTCAATGCCACAAACGCAAGGATACCCAGCACGGCTATCACCAAAAGAGACAACAGCAACATTGTTCGTGGGGATAGGATCCCTCTTGTCGCGACAACTCCCGGTGGAATCGTTTCGTATGAATCGTGAATCTCCCCTTGTCGTTCTTGGGATGCTCTGATAAGCCGCCATTCTCGTTCGTACCTGTCACGCTGGATCCTTAAATACTGCGTTAGCTCGGTAAACACAGTGACGAAACCGAAACCCATAACCATCAAGACGCCGTTTGCCACAGCAAATTGTTGTGGCGCCTGAATGAAGGTAAAGTAGCCGATAAACACTACTACCATCATGGTTGTCAATGCATACACCAGCAGAGCTACATCCGGTAAATACCCGCCGACGGGACCTCTCCGATTGAAACGGTGCCATTTGAGACGTCTATCATTGTCGCTGGACTCCCAGAATACAGCAAGAAATCCTCCGATGCGGTATATCTGATTGAAGTGAATAATATAGGTGCTGTATGACAACCAAAGAAATACATATATGGAAACCGCAAATATGGGCGGCGGTATTCTCTCGTCGGCTGGTTTACTCAAGTACCAGGCGAGCCCAGTAATCACTAAAATGACTGTCCAATAGAGGACTTGCCGGGCAAAGTTTTGAAGCTGCAAAAGCTCTTCCCGCAGGGTTATGTACTCTTCCGCACGGTTATAGTCGGTCTGCATCATTCGTGCATCCCCCCTTTTTAACTGAAGATGATAAGAGGATGACGTATTGTGCCACCCTCCTCATTATAATTCCCTGACATTACATGGTTTTTTCAACGCCGCCGTGTTTTAACACTGTGAACACTGCCCAAGCCATGACGCATAGCCAACCAACCCACCACAGACCCCCGGCTTCCTCCGATGGACCGACATAGATTCGCAAGCCCACAGAAATTGCAATCAGTAGCACTCCCACCCATAAAAAGGCAGGAATTAAAATGCGGACAATGAACAGATGGTACAAACTTTCCTTTCCTTGCTCCCCAACATGAGGATGATTCATGGCGGTTAGCTCCTCCTTCATACCGCAACGAGTTTAGTTTTTAATGAACGAACCCGTAATCTCAATATAATAATAGCATAGTAGATACTATTATGTCAATATGGCGGGAGCTTTTTGAATAACCCGTGGGTCTGGAAAGATAACAACTGCCGGGCAGGGATTCGAACCCCGATTAATGGCTCCAAAGGCCACTGTCCTACCGTTAGACGACCCGGCAATGATGATTGAATTATATAAAAAATTGACTGTTTGGTCAATTTATTTCGGACCTTAAAAAGTGTCCGTCTCTTTGCTAAACGGTTGATATCTATTTTTTTGTTTTTCGATTTGGCGGCCTCATACAATCACTCCTATACGTTTCCGTGCATCGCTATTAATTCCATAACCGTCAATTCGAGGGGCAGTTGGGGAATCGGGGTTCTTTTAAATTGCTGCATGTTTGCCAGAATGACATTAAGGCCGCGAGAAAGATCGGATTGCGTAAATACGCCAGAATAGGAGGAAAGATGTTCGATCTCCTCCGGCAGCAGCT
>VMFT01000045.1 GCA_007376195.1 Parcubacteria group bacterium Gr01-1014_29
ATACTTATATCTCGTATAAAGAGCTTTTTTGCAGATTCGCGCCGGGGCAGACCAAGAATAGACTCTACCTCATCGCTTCCGATTTTTTTGTCCTCAACAGCCATGATAGTGCCAAGGATGCTTTCCGCGTCGCGCAGCGACCCTTCGGCAGCCAGCGCCACAAGCTGCGCGGCGTCTGTGTCCAACGCGGCGTTTTCTCTCTTTGCGATTTGCATGAGGCGGCTTGCGATTTGCGCAATAGCCGGCCTGCGGAAATCATAACGCTGTGTGCGGGAGATGATGGTGGCCGGCACTTTTTCAAGCTCGGTAGTAGCGAGAATGAATACAACGTGCGGGGGCGGTTCTTCAAGGGTTTTTAAGAGCGCGCTGAATGCCTCTTTGGTAAGCATGTGGCATTCGTCAATGATGTAAATTTTATGTCCGCCCTGCGAAGGCACAAAGCGGACCGCTTCGCGCAGCGCCCGGATTTCATCAATGCCGCGGTTGGACGCCGCATCTATTTCAATAAGATCAA